>CAIXZV010000025.1 GCA_903924005.1 uncultured Chloroflexota bacterium
CCCGGCCCCGTCCATCGAAGTGGTCCTGCTCTGCGCCCGGGGCTTTCGCGTGGTGCTGCCCAACATTCGAGGGTCTGCCAGTTACGGGCGCGCCTGGATCACGCCGCAGCTGGGCGACTGGGGCGGCGTGGACGCAGCCGATGTCCACGCGGCGCTTGACCACGCCATCGCGCTGGGTCTCGCTGATCCCAACCGGCTTGGCGCCCTGGGCCTGAGCTACGGCGGGTTCATGGTCAACTGGCTGGTGGGCACGTCGGACCGGTTCCGCGCCGCGGTAAGCGAGAACGGCGTGAGCAACCAGGTCTCGGACTGGGCCAACAGCGACAGCGGCGTGGAGTACAACCGCATGTCGCTGCTGGGCAACCCGCTGGACCGCTCGGGGATGGAGCAGCTCTGGCGCCAGAGCCCGTTGTCCAATGTGGCGCAGATCCACACGCCGCTGCTGATGCTGCAGGCCGAGGCGGATCGCCGCTGCCCCGCCGCGGACAACGAGCAGCTGTTTATCGCGCTGCGCGTGCTTGGTCGCCCCGTGGAGTTTGTCCTGTATCCCGAGGAGTTCCACGTCTACCAGGCAAGCGGACGGCCGGACCGGCGGATTGACCGGATGACGCGGATGCTGGACTGGTTTGACCGCTACCTGAAGGCGTGACGAGACATTGACATGTAGATGATCGTGCGTATGAGCGTGCGCACGGAGGCACTACATGACATCCACACCCACCATCGCGTACCAGGCCACAGACCTCGCCCGCAACCATCGGCAGGTGCTTGGCGCTGCCCGGAACGGCGGGGCGCTCATCCGGGACAAGGACGGGCTTGCGCTGCTGCTGGTCCCGGCTGAAGAGCGGGAGCGGGAGCGCGATGTCGCCGGGCTCGCGCTGAACCTGGTGCGTGCCGTGCTGGCGATCTCGCGCCATGACCGGTCTGCCGCAAGCTTTGGGGACCTCGGCTGGGTGAGCGTGCTGCCGCCGGAGTCGCAGCGCCAGTTCCTCGCGGAGATGAGCGACGCGCTGCTGGTGGTCTCCTCCGGGCTGCCCCTGCGCAGCGTTGAGCTGCTGCTGGGGGACTGGAAGGCAACCGCGGAATCGTGGGCTGATCCAGAAGCCCGCGAGCAGCTGCTTGCCGCCGCCGATGCACCGCTGCGCGAGACCGAGTTGTGACGCCGCGCCGCGCGGATCCGGATCGTCGCCCGGCGACTCCGCCTGAAGCCCGGGTTATCAGGCCGGCGGGCCGCGCCGCGGAGCGCCAGTGGAACGACGCCCGGGAGGCGCAGCCTGACGTGATGGCCGTTGTGCGGGAACGTCTGCGGACTCGGCCGCTGGACCGGTCGGATAACCCCAACCGGACGCATCGACTCAAGCCGCCCCTCCACGAACACCAGGTTGACGGTGTGCGGCTGACCCAATGGCAGCACAAGATGACCTCGTCCGGGCGCGTCTGGTATGCCGTGGACGTGGTGGCCCGCACCGTGTGGGTGACACGGGTCTCGCTCACGGCACCGCGGGAGACCCACTGACGGGCTGCGCGCCCAAAGCCCTCAGAGCAGATCCCGCGGGATCCGCTCGTCCCAGCGGCGCGCGAAGAACGGCTCGCCGTCAAGGGTCACCGCAAGGTCAAGGTTCATCAGGAACGCGTCGGCTGTGGCCTCGGTTCGCCCACTGGCCACAACAGACACAAGGCCGCCGTCTGCCGTGAGGCGGTACTCGCAGGTGTTGGCGAACAGGCCCGTGCCGGGCTCCTCGTTGCTTGCCGTCATCGTCAGCCCTTCCGATACGTAGAGCGTTGACCGGCCGTCGGGCAGGGTGCTCGTGGCGCCCTCAAAGGTGCGCACGGTGGCCTCGGGGCCGTCTGGCTGGTTGCTCCACTCCAGCGGGGAGGACGCCTCCGAGCCAAACTCGCGCAGCGCGGGCGGCTCGCTGCGGAAGGCGGGCGGCGTCGCCGCATCGGGAGCGTCAAGGAGGGGCGCCAGCGGCAGCTCCAGCCGTGACGGCGTGGACGGCCCCCGGTGGATGGCAAACACGGCCAAGCCCGGCGACGGCCAGATCACTGGCCAGTGGGAGCTTGCCGCGGTGAGCCGGATGCGGTACCCCTCGGGGAAGCGGTACCCGGCCGAGCGCAGCTCCACGCGCACCTCGTACACGCGGCCGGGCTCCAGCGGCGCAGGTTCCGCATCTGCGTCACGGTGGGTGAGGTTGAGGATCCCCTCGCAGACCTGCTCCACCGCGCCGTCGGGGGCAACCGATGCCAGCCGCACGACAAGATGCGCAACCGGCTCGCTGGATGACAGGTGGAACACCGCCATCGGTCGGCCAAGGATGTCGATGGGCTCCGGCAGCGGCTCGCTGGTCCAGATGGGGCCGTTCTCGTCCTCGGCCCGGAGGTCATCCGCAAGCCCGTTGGGCGGATGGCCGGCGCCCCAGCAGAGCGAGCCAGCTCTTGCGCCCGCGCCCGGGACGTGGCGGTAGCGGTCCACGCCAGCGGATGCCGGCTGCCCGGCAATCAGGCGCCCGCGCCCCGGCACCTCGCCGCCGTCAAGCGCAAGCACCAGCAGCGCAGCTCCACGGTCGTCATATCGGCGCACCGCCCGCCACGCGCCGTTGAGGCGAGCCGGGTAGCGCGCGGGCGCCGTGGGGTTGCGGTGGAACCAGGTCAGCGCCGGCTCCATGTCTGCGCCGCTGGGGATGTCGCGAAGCCAGCGGTCAAACCAGCGGACCATCTCGTGGAGCCAATCGATATTGGGCGCCGGGTACGCGCTGTCAGGCAGACCGTGGACCCACGGACCAACAATCGCGCGCCGGGGCGCGTCCGTGCACCGCGCCTGCAGCCGCAGCGTGGCGTCCACATACCCGTCCATCCAGCCGCCAATCCCCAGCATCGCCGCGGTGATCCGCCCGTAGTCCGGGGCAATGGAGCCACGGCGCCAATAGGGGCCGTCGCGCTGCTGGCGCGCCTGCTCAAAGAGCCAGACAGGCGTCGCCCCAAGCCGCGCACGCCACGCATCCAGCAGGGCGTCGTCGTAGACCGCATCGGGCGCCGCGGGCGGCAGCGCGTTCATCGCCACTTGGCTCACCGCGTACTGCGCAAGCTCGCTCACCGTCATCGCGCCGCCGATGTAGTGGATGTCATCGGTATAGCGGTTGTCCGTCGCCTGGATGGGCACGATGGCGCGCAGGTGCGGCGGGGCGAGTGCAGCAACCTGGAGCGCGGTGAAGCCGCCATACGAGATGCCCCACATGCCCACCGCGCCCGTGCACCACGGCTGGGCCGCCAGCCACTCCACCGTGTCGTAGCCGTCCGTGGTCTCGGCGTCCGTGTACTCGTCAAGCGCCACGCCACCGGAGCTGCCGGTGCCGCGAACGTCGAGGCGGCAGTAGGCGTAGCCGCGCTGCGCCAGATACGTGCCAAGCGTCAGGTCCCAGGCGGCGGACCAGTCGTCCTTGCGGTACGGGTCCGTGCCCAGCACCACGGGGAACGGCCCGCCGGTCACCGGCAGAAAGAGGTTCACCGACAGCGCCACGCCATCCCGCGCCAGCACGCGGACATCCCGGCGCACGTCGATGTCCTGCGTCTCCATGGCCAGAGTCTAGGGGCGACGTGTCCCGTGGTGCGGACACGGCCAGCGAAGCGGTCCCCAGCGTGCGACGCTACCTCGCAACACGCGTTCCACATGTGGCGGCTGCGCCCTGCCAGGCGTCCGTCCAACGGAGGAGACACCAATGCGGACTTCACGGCGCGGAACCGTTGCGCGATTCACCGCCATGCTGTCGCTGGGCGCGCTGGTTCTGGGACCGGCGGCCCTGCCGGTCACTGCGGCTGCCCCCGTGGTGCTCACGGTTGGGACCACGCAGGACTTTGACTCGGCCAACCCGTACCAGTCCGCGCTCGTGTCCAGCTACGAGGCGTTCCAGCTGACCTACGACCTCCTCGTGGGCTTTGGCGCTGAGGCTGAGCCCGCCCCGGCCTACGCTGACTCGTGGGTCCGCTCGGCCGACAAGGTCACGTTCCACATCCGC
>CAIXZV010000026.1 GCA_903924005.1 uncultured Chloroflexota bacterium
AGCTGGACGGATGCGTGGTGGCGTGTCCGCTCCACAGCGGGCGGTTTGACCTTGTAACCGGCGAACCCGAGCGAATGCCAACCACCGGTGGCCTCATGCCCGACGGCACCGCTGTCCCCGCATGGACGCCGCCCGGCCGTGAGGAACGGCCCGATCCGCCGGGCAAGAAGTCAGACGCGCGGAGGCTCACCCGTGTCCGGCGGTTCCGCTACTACCCGCTGCGCGTGACGGCCGATGGGCTGATTGAGGTCTGCGTCCCGGCGCTGTAGCAGACGGACAGCCCCCAGACGCCTCCATCGATGAAGACTCCATGGATACGGGCGCGTGCGGCGCACCAGCACGACCCCGGGGCTCTCTCATACGCGGTTTGCGGCTGGAGGGTGGCGAAGCGATGTGGTCTGCATCCATCCGGGTGCCAAGGAGGCCGATCGATCGCAGATGAGCACTTCCTCATCGACGCCACATCGCCGCCTGAGACGCCGGGGCGATAGTGGGCAACGTCAGAGGTGACGGATCGCTCCTCCAGAGATCCGGCCCGAGACCACTCGCTCCTCCTCACTCTCTCCGTCTGGCCCGGCTCGTCACCCGGCCAGCACAAGGGCTCCCCACGGCGCGTCCGCACTCCGGGCGCGCCGTTCCCTTTTGGCGTGAGACGGCCAGCGGTCTAGCGGTTGCGCTCCGCCAGCACAACCCCGCCCAGCAGCAGCGCACCGCCGGCAATCTGGATGGGGCTCAGCATCTCGCCCAGGGCCACCCACGCGATGGCCGTGGCGATGACCGGCTCCACCATGCCCATGGTGCTGGCCTGCGACGCGCGGAGATGCTGCATCGAGAGCACCACAAGCGAGAACGGGACCACGGTGCCCATGACGACGATCCAGAGGGTGAGGGACCAGACCGGCACCACGGGTCCGGCGGTGCCCAGCATGTGGGCGGTGCCGGCAAGTTCACCCAGCGGGAACGTCCACAGCGGCTGCACCACCGCCCAGAACACGGCTGCCGCCGCCATGCCCCACGCGGTGAGCGACACGGGGTCACGCGGATGGTCGCCACGCACCTGCATGTCCGTGGCCACAAAGTAGAACGCCAGCGCGATGCACGCACCCACCGCCGCCGCAAACCCGCCGGGATCCAGCGTGAAGCCCTCCCAGGCGCGCGCCACCACGGCTAACCCGCCGACGGCGGCCACCAGACCCACCCACACGATCCGCTTGGTGGGATGGTGGAGCGCAAAGCGGAACCAGAGCGTGATCAGCAGCGGGGACGTGAACTCAATCAGCAGCGACACCCCGATGGGCAAGGTCACGATGGAGATGAAGTACAACGCCTGGGTGGCCGCAACGCCCATCACGCCATAGACGAGGAGCAGCGGCAGTTCGGCGCGACGCAGGCGCAGCGTCGCGGGGCGCAGCACGAGAAGACCCACGAGCATCAGAATGGCCGCGCCCGTGACCCGCAGCTGGCTCAGGTACGTGGCGCCTAGACCGCCCAGCATCAGCGTCTTGGCAACCGTCCCGTTGATGGAGAACAGCGTCGCTGCGCCCAGATAGAGCAGGTAGCCGCGCGCGGGCCGGATCCGGAGGGCCAACGGGACCCCCGGGATGGGTTCTGCCAGATCGGTCACTCGGTGATGCCGTTGACCTTCAGGTAGTCAACGATGATCCGGACGGCCTCTTCGGGATCGTCGGTCACCTGCATCAGGTCAAGATCGGCCTTGGCGATTGCGCCCGAGGGCAGCTGCACGTCGCGCATCCAGGCCAGCAGCCCGTCCCAGTACGCGTGGCCGATGAGGACAACAGGGAAGTTGCGAATCTTGCCGGTCTGGATGAGGGTGAGGCTCTCAAACAGCTCGTCCAGCGTGCCAAAGCCGCCGGGCATGATCACAAACGCATCCGCGTACTTGACGAACATCGTCTTGCGGGCAAAGAAGTAGTGGAACTGGACCGACAGGTCCACATACGGGTTCAGGTGCTGCTCGTGCGGCAGCTCGATGTTGCAGCCGATGGACATGCCGCCCGCCTCGTGGGCACCCTTGTTGGCCGCCTCCATGCAGCCGGGTCCCCCGCCGGTGATCGTGGCGAGCCCGGCCTTCGCGCACCACTCACCCACCTGGCGAGCCAACTCCCACGTGGGATCGGTCTCCGCCGTGCGCGCCGAGCCAAAGACGGCAACGGCGGCGCCGACGCCGGCCAGCGCCTCAAACCCTTCGACAAACTCCGAGAGGATGCGCAGCGCCCGCCACGTGTCTGTGTCAAGGAACGCGGGCCGCTCCTTGGAGCGCGGCGAGAAGAGCTTCTCGTCCTCGGTGCGGCGTGGGAGGCCAAGCCTCGCCGCAGTCTCCGGGCGCATCGACACGCGGCCACTGCGCATGGTCCGCGGGGACATGTACCCGGGCTTGGGGGCCGGATCCTTTGGGGTGGGGTTGTTCTGGTCGTTCTGGTCGCTCACACGCGTGAGGATGCCACTCCGCGCGACTCCCTGCGCGGCTCACCCGCGTGGAGGGTGAACGGTTGCGTGGCGGAACGATCCACCCGCGCCATGCACGGCTTGTTGCGTGGCGGGGCGATTTGGCGCAACAAACCGTGCGCCCGAGGGGTGAGACGTCGCATCGCGGAACCGTTCACCCGCCTGACGGGTGGCGGAAGCGCGGCGCCCGGGTGGTCGGCTACTTCGGCCGGCTCAGCCAGGCCTTCCAAGTCTCGTCGGCCTTGCCGGCGGTGACGTCGTCGCCATACCGGACAAGCGGCAGCTTCATCAGCTGCGCGTTGGCCAGCAGGCGCGTGATGATCGCCGCCGGGTCCGATGCCAAGTACTGGAGTCCCATCTCCTTGTACGGCCGGCTCTCTGGGTCCATGAGCGCCGCAGCCCCAAGTTTGTCCGTAAAGCGCCGGAGCTCGCCCGGGGCGATGGGCTTCTTGCGCAGGTCCACAAAGCTCACCACGATCCGCCGCTCGCGGAAGAACCGCAGCGCGTTGCGCGTGGCCGAGGAGTCCTCGGTGCCAAACACCTGGATGCTCGGCATCTTCTTGGTGGGGACCTTTCCCAGCGGCGGCGGCATCGCTAGCGGCCCCGTTCCGGGCGCGGCTCCAGCACCACCACAGGGATATGGCGATCGGTCATGGCGCGGTACAGCTCATAGCCCGGATACCCGTTGGCCGCCAGCGCCCACAGCCGCGCGCGTTCCTCGCCCTTTGTCTCGCGTGCACGCACAGCACGGCGCTCCCGCCCAACCTGCACCTGCACGTCCGGCTGCGCCCGCAAGTTGCCCACCCAGGCGGGTTCGCGATCGTCTCCGGCGTTGGACCCGATGACCACCAGCCGGTCCCCGTCCTCAAACGCGTACAGCGGCACGTCGCGCGCCTTGCCGGTCTTGCGGCCAACCGTGCTGACGATGATGTTGAGCACGCCGAAATTGCGCCCAATAGGCCCACGCCCGCCAGTGAGCCGGTAGATGTGGGGATGGAGCTTCGTGATGGGGCGGCTTGTACCGACGATGCCGATCAGGCGGTACATGGCCGTGGGCAGGCGCTTCACCATGGAAGCAGGGTAGCGCGGCCTCCATGCCCGCGTCCGCTGCGTGGCCCGCGTACCATGCGAGCAGGAGGTACTCCCGTGACAACCTGGTTCACCGTGCAACTCGACGACAAGCCCGGCTCCCTCGCGCGTGTTGCGCAGGCCCTGGCGGATCGCTCGGTCAACATCACCGGCATCGTGGGCGTCGCGGAGGACACCGATGGCGCGCTCATGCTCACCACGAGCGACGCCGCTGCCACCCGCGAAGCGTTTGGCGGGCTCGGGATTGCCTTTGAGGAGCATGACCCCTCGGGCGCCGAGCCGCGCGACTTCTCCATCACCGACGTCGTCGGCGGCAAGGGCTGACCGCAGATGCCGCGTCGCGTCCCGCAGCCGCTGCCCGCAGCCGTCGCCGTACGGCTTGAGGTCCGCGACGACCCGCAGGCCATTGCTGCCATTGCGGGCGCGGTTGGCGCTGCCGGCGGCCGGGTTCGAGCCCTGGTCACCGTCCGGCGCGGCGGGCGGGCCGGCGTGGCACCTAACTCTCCCGATACCGTCGAAGTGGAGCTGGAGGTGGAGGACGTCGGCGAGGCGGCCGTCGTTGCGGCGCTCCAGCCCGTCCCGGCCGTCGTCGGCATCAAGATGACCCGCGCCATGGGCAAGGTATTTGGCAAGCGCGTCATCGTTATCGGCGGCGGCGCGCAGATTGCGCAGGTGGCACTGGGTGCCGTGACGGAGGCGGATCGCCACAACCTGCGCGGCGAGAAGATCTCTGTGGACACCATCCCGCTCGTGGGCGAGGAGAACATCGCCGCCGCCGTGCGCGCCGTGGCGGACCTCCCGCGCGCCCGGATGCTGGTGCTGGCGGGCTCCATCATGGGCGGCGACATCAGCCGCGCGGCCGAGGAGCTGCGCGCCGTGGGCATCCCCATCATCGCGCTCTCCATGGTGGGCTCCATCGTTGACCACGTGGATCTGGTGGTCAGCGACCCCGTCCAGGCGGGCACCATGGCCGTCATGGCCGTAGCGGACACGGCAACATTTGACTTGGCGCGCCAGAAGGGCCGCCGGCTATAGCCAAGGGGGGCACCATGAACACGATGGCCCGACGCACCCCGTCAGCAATGCTCACGCTCTGCCTACTCAGCCTTCTCGGCGCGTGTGGAGGATCGGGAGTGAGCGGCTCGCCGTCAGCGGGTACGGCGGCGACTGGCGGGCCGGCTAGCGCAAACCCGGATCAGGTCGCCGCGACCCGAGCCCTGACCGCCTTCAGCAGCATGGTCGGGCAGCCCGGCTTCAGTTACCGGATCGAGCAGCAGGCACATATCTCGGTTGGCACGCAGCAGGGCGTCATGATCTACAAGTTCGCGGTCGCTGGCTCCGACTTCGACGGGACGATGCAAGCCGCGGGAGGTACCAAGACGCTCCACTACGTCATGAGCGGCGGAAAGGCTTGGGGCAGTTTCGACGGCGGATCGTGGAAGTCGCTGGATCCGGCCAAGGCCGATGCCGCCCTGTGGACAGCTCCCTGGCGCCTGCTTGGCGATCTTGCCACTGGGCAGCCAAGGCCGAAGCAAGACAGTGTCCCAAACACCAACCTCCTGGCGATCGTCGGCCCGATTGCGTTCGCGCCAACCGCGGAGTTTGCGCCTGGATCAACAGGGACGATCCAGTTGGGGAGTCTCTACCTCGCTGACGACGGCTCGCCGGTCGCCTCGGTCATCGGCGTCAGCCTAATGGAGCCAGACGGAACGAAGGATTTCCTGTCCCTCGCAGCCAAGTACTCCGATGTAGGCGCATCGATCACGATCTCCGCACCGGTGCCCTGAGCCATGCGCATCGCCACCTGGAACGTCAACTCGCTCAAGGCCCGCCAGGAGGCCGTGGAGCTGTGGCTGGCGAAGGCGCAGCCGGATGTGCTGCTCATCCAGGAGACCAAGCTCTCGGACGCCGATGCGCCCGTCATGCCGATGCAGATGCTGGGCTACGAGATGGCCCACCACGGCGAGGGCCGCTGGAACGGCGTGGCGATCCTGTCGCGCGTGGGGATCAGCGATGTCGTGACCAACTTTGGCGATGGGCCCGTGCGGAATTCGGCCGCTGGTGCGGGCGCGGCTGCCACGGGCGAGGACGACTTCAACCCGTTTGACGAGGCGCGGATGATCTCCGCGGTGTGCGGCGGCGTGCGCGTGGCGTCGCTCTATGCGCCCAACGGGCGCGAGGTGGGCTCGCCGTTCTACGAGGGCAAGCTGCGCTGGTTTGAGCGCCTCGGCCGCTGGCTTGATGCGACCTGCACGCCCGCCGATCCCGTTGTGCTGGGCGGCGACTACAACGTGACGCCCTCTGACGACGATGTCTGGGACCCCGTGCGCGCGCACGGCGGGACGCACGTTTCAGAGCCGGAGCGGGCGGCGCTGGCGCAGCTGCGCAACTGGGGCCTGATCGACAGCTACCGCGCGATGCGCCCCGAGCACGGTCGGTACTCGTGGTGGGACTACCGGGCGGGGATGTTCCACCGCAACGAGGGCATGCGGATCGACCTGCTGTACGCCACCGCGCCGGTCGTCGCGCGCGCGGTCTGGACCGAGATTGACCGCGAGGCGCGCAAGGGCCCGCCCACGCCGTCGGACCACACGCCCGTGGTGCTGGACCTCGACGAGCCGGGCAC
>CAIXZV010000027.1 GCA_903924005.1 uncultured Chloroflexota bacterium
GCGCCACGTCGGCGTGGTTCCGGCTTGGTCCGGCTTGGCCCAGGTTCGGCCCAGGTTCAGCCGGGGCTTCGGCCGGGGCTTCGGCCGGGACTTCGGCCGGGGCTTCGGCCGGGGCTTCGGCCGGGGCTTCGCGGGGTCCGTATGCACTCCATGTGTGCGTACAGGGCACCGGATGCCACAAGCCGGCGATTCGGGTCCGCGCCGAGGGCCAAACCCGCGTCGCAGCCGATCACCATCCCGATGCCGGCGCGCATGCGCGTGGTCTGATGCATGGAGCGAATACGGCGGAGCGTACGGCTGTGGGATGACGCGCTGGCGCGTCTGCGGCAGAGGCGTCGCGGACCCTACCTGCCTGGCATCGCCTGTAGGCAGCCATGGGTTGCATGCGGCCGAGGCGAAGGCTGGCGACGACCCCGCGCCAATGCAGCGCAAACCGCCCTCGTGCCCCTATGCTTCCCGCTGCTGCGGCGCTGGGGATGGACGCGCTGCTCGAGCGCTTGAGGAGAACAGATGTCGGGCTTCACGCCGTTCACGAACAACTACTCGGATCTCTCGGACGAGAACGGCTACCAGTTCGAGTTCCGATGCGACATCTGCGGCTCCGGCTACCGGAGCGAGTTCCAGCGGTCAGCGCTGGGGACCGCGGGCAACATCCTGGGCGGCGTGAGCAACCTCGTCGGCGGCCTGTGGGGCGCTGCCAACGCTGCCAACAGCATCAAGGACGTCACCAACCGCGGCGCGCGCGACGAGGCCCTCAAGAAGGCCACAAACGAGATCATGCATCTGTTCCAGCGCTGTCCCCGCGACAACAAGTGGGTGGACGAGACCTGCTGGAACACCTCGCGCGGCCTGTGCGTTGGGTGCGCGCCGAACCTGGCCGCCGAGATGGAAGCCGAGCGCTCAAACGTCGAGATGAGCCAGATGCGCGAGGCAATGTCCACCCAGACCGTGTTCTCCGGCGACACGAGCGCCAAGCAGACGGTGTGCGCAAACTGCGGCAAGCCCGTTGCCTCTGAGAAGTTCTGCGCAAACTGCGGCACGCCCACCGGACAGAACAAGTGCAGCCAGTGCGGTGCGGATCTGGCAGCCGGCGCGCGATTCTGCGGGAACTGCGGCAACAAGGCTCTCTAGCTGCGATGCGTCGCTGGGGGCGCCGACGACCGACGACGGGCTATGCCAGTAGGGCATCAAATCCCGGAATAGTCGCCCCCGCACGACGGTTTCGACGCCGATTGATGCCGCAGCGGCATGGAATGACGCCGTAGAACGCGTGAAGGGCACGGCTGGGCGCTGCTCAGCCGCTGGATCCCGGGAATTGATGCCGTGGCGGTATAGAGGCGGTGATTTTCTGGCGCCGCGTAGGAGCCAACCGACTCAGCCGGCGGGCGTCCCGCAGTCGCGGCAGAACTTGGCGCCCGGGGCAAGCTGCGTGCCGCACGCCTTGCACGCCGATCCGCTCGCGACGGGCTGAGCCGCCGGCACGGGCGCAGGCACGGGCGCAGGCACGGGCGCAGGCACGGGCGCAACGGGCTCAGGCGGCGGCGGCGCGGGTGTCTGCGGCTGGCCCCAGCCCGGAACCGCCGTTGGCGGTATTGGCGCTGCCTGAACTTGCGCACCAGCCGCGGGCGCGGCGCCCTGCGCGGCCTGCTGTGCGGCGATTGCTGCGGCCGCCTTGCCAACCGGTGACCCGCACTTGGGACAGGCGATCCAGTTGGGGTCGTCTAGCACCGCGCTGCACTGCGGGCATCGCGCGGGCGAGAACGGGTCACGCGTCCCGCAGGCGGGACACGCCACCACATCGCGCTGGATGAACGTCCCGCAATGCGGGCACGGGTGCTTGAACGTCGGCATCAGAACGCTCCCTGCAGTCGAAACGGCGGTTGAGACGGGTGCATCAAAGGTTCAAGGTCACGTCGCGCCAATCGACCCGTCGCCGGCATCGCTCACCTGCGACTCCTGCGCAGCCCGGCCCGGCCATTCGGCTGCGTCATCGTGGCAGGCCCCATGCCAGGCCACCAGGTCGCGGAGCGCCGCCTCCCACGCCGCGGGCTCGCTGTGCACCAGGCGGGCGACAAAGCGGGCGCGGGCCCCGGCCATCGAGGGCAGCGCCGCCAGCGCGAGGCGATATCGAAGCGCGGCAGGCAGGGCAAGCTGCGCAGCGGGGAGGGCCATCGGCTCGCGCAAGAAGCGCGCATCGATGAGCGCCTCCGAGATCTCGGCAACCGCAGCCTCCAGCGCACCAGCCGGGAGCGCCCCTGTCCACGCCGAACGCGGCACCACGCGGAACAGGTACGTCGCGTGGGCACCGCCGCTCACCAGCTCCAGCGCCACAAGGTTGCCGGGCAGCCCCACGAAGAACCAGAGTTTCGGGTCCGTGGTGTTGCCGGGCGTTTCGGGCGCGCAGGCCATCCAGCGAGGCGCCGCGTCGCCACCGCCAACCCCGCACAGCACACCGTATGACACGTCAAACGGCGGCACCGCCAGGACCGCCGCCTCCAAAGGCGCCCAGGCCTCGGCAAGCATCAGCGGTGTGCACGGCCGCCCCTCAAGAAGCTTCGACGATGCAAGCGCCCGAGCGCCAAACGACGCATCAGGGATGAGCGTGCTCACGATCGCCGAGGCGTCCGACGCGGTGGCGTCACGCAGCGCGGTCCAGCGCTGCTGGTGCTGGGGTGCAATCTGGCCAAGGCGCAGAAGCCGCAGCGTTGGGCTGCCGTCAGGCATCGGCGGCAGGCTTCGGCCCGCACCGCGGATGGCCACCCCGCCAACGGACGCCTCAAGATCCGCGGAGCCGATGTCTGCCCGCCGGATCCGGTGCCAGCCGAAGTGCTCGTTGAGGGGCGCCACCGTGGCACCGCGGTCGTCATAGACAAGCTGCGCAATGCCGGTCTCGCCACCGGACGCGTATTCCACAAGTTCAACATCGGCAGACGCCGGGAGTTGCACAAGCCCGTCGGACAGACGCTGGCGGAGCCGCCCGTCCCGCAGCCCTTTCACGAGCGCCCCCGTCAACGTGCCGAAGTGCTCAAACACCCAGCGGGCCGAGCCCGGGCCCGTGCCGATGGCAACGGCCACGGCACCCGCGTCCACAAGGATCGTCGTGATGTCTCGGTAGGCGGCGCTGACGGGTGCCGCGGATCCGGCGGCAAGCGAGAACTCCGTGTCGCCAAGCGTGACGATGACGGGAGCCGCGGGCTCGCCGGGCCGGTGGGCGTCGCCGCGGAGGATGACGGTCTGGCCTGTTGGCACGATAGCAACCTCGTTGCTGGGGCTTGCCGGGAGCGAGACCCGTGGCTGGACGGCGTGATGGCCGCTGCGGGCATGGTAACCGCCCCGGTCCACGCTGCCC
>CAIXZV010000028.1 GCA_903924005.1 uncultured Chloroflexota bacterium
CACCCGATGCAGTTCCTCAATCTCCGCAAGGTCCGCGTCGGTCATGACAGAGATGCCAAGCCTCACGGCCAGCGACTCGAGCTCGGCTCGGACTGCGTACCCCTCGAGCAGCTCGGTTGTGGAGGGCCTGCGGACCCGCGCGCCGCGGAATGGAAGGATCTCCACCACACCGAGAGCCTCGAGGCCCCGGAGCGCCTCGCGCACAGGCGCCTGGCTGGTCCCAACCTCCTTGGCGACCCGCGTCTCCACAATCCTGGAATCTGGCGCATACCGACCGGACAGAATGTCCTGCAGGAGCCGGTCCTTCACTTGGTCTGCGAGAACGCTGCGCTCGATTGAGGAATCGGTGGTCATGGGAGCCTCTTGGGCGTTGGATGCAGTGAATTCTAGCGCGGCGCTCGAATACCCCAAGAAGAGCCGTGGGGCGGCGTCGCGCGCTGCCTACTCTCTTGTTTCGGACGTTCCCGCCATCTGGATGGTGTGGGCCTGCTGCGGGGCCTGCGGGTCTTGACACCTGGCGACCTGCGCTGGTGACGACGCCCCTGACGGGACGCCCCGCTCATAGCTCGCCAGCGGCTCCGCACCAATGTTTGACCACTTCATCGATTATCGATGATACTGCTCAGGCCGCTCCCCTAGCTGGTGCAGCGCGCTGGAGGCGCATCAACATTGTCCCGGACAACCCTGACCGATAGCCCGCTCCTGCGGACCGCGCAGTTCGGGTCAACCGACTGCTGGAACGATTCCTGCGCGGTGGCCGACCTCGCCTACGCAATTGAGCGCGGAGCCGTTGGAGCAACCTCCAATCCGCCCATCATTCTTGAGGTCCTTGGCCGGGAGAAGAGCCAGTGGGGTTCGCGCGCGCTTGCGCTGCATGCGGCGAACCCGGGCTGGACCGAGAGCGAGCTCCTGTGGGCCATCGTTGAGGAGATGGGCATCCGTGGTGCCGCCCTGCTTGCGGACATCCACGAGGAGACGCGCGGCCGCCAGGGCTGGCTCTCGCTGCAGGTTGATCCTGCCCTCCACGGCAACCCTGACCGCATGGTGGCCCACGCCGTTCGGCTTGCCAGCCTAGCGCCCAACATCCAGGTCAAGTTCCCGGTCACGGCCGCCGGCATCACCGCGCTCGAGGAGGCAACGGCCCTCGGCGTCAACGTCAACGCAACCGTCTCGTTCTCTGTGCCGCAGGCGATCGCCGCCGCGGATGCGATTGAGCGGGGTCTGGCGCGTCTGGAGCTGTCCGGCGGCGACCCAACCCGTCTTGCGCCAACCGTGGTGATCATGGTTGGCCGTCTGGACGACTGGCTCAAGGTTGTGGCAGAGCGCGATCTCCTCTCCATCAGCCCAGGGGCTCTGGACTGGGCCGGAATTGCCGTGATGAAGCGGGCTGCCGCCATCTTCAGCGAGCGCGGATACAGGAGCCGGCTCCTCGCAGCGGCCTTCCGGCACCACCTGCACTGGACGGAGCTTGTAGGCGGGAACGTGATCCTCACCATTCCGCCCGCGTGGCAGGTCCGCTTCAACAAGAGCGGCATCGAGCCATCAAGCAGGCTTGACCTGCCTGTGGATGCGGCGATCCTCCGCGAGCTTGCGACCATGCCAGACTTCCGCCGCGCCTACGAGCCCGACGGCATGACGCCGCCGGAATTCGACTCCTTTGGGCCGACGCTGCGCACGCTCCGCGGGTTCATCAAGGCAGTCCGTGACGCCGAGAGCATCCTGCGCGATGCCGTCCTGCCAAACCCAGACGCCAAGACCGTATGACCACCATGTCCGCCAGCCGGCAACCAGGGAGAGCCTCGTGAGTTCAGTCGACGCATTCAAGTTGGACGGCCGCGTGGCCTTTATCTCCGGTGGAGGCGGTGCCATCGGCTCCGCAATCGCGAGCCATCTCGCGGGGGCGGGCGCCAAGATCGTCATCGGCGAGCTTGACGCGGAGCGCGCTGAGGCGGCGGCCGAGAGGATCCGCGCCCTCGGCGGCGAGGCCATCGCGTTTGCCACCGACGCCACGAGCGAGGCGTCAGCCGAGGAAGTCGTCGCCAAGGCGATCGCGCACTTCGGGCATCTGGACATCCTCGTCAATGCCGTTGGCGGCGGCGCGGGCAAGGTGGTCTTCGAGGCCCAGGAGTACCCGCGCGACGCGTGGGACTGGATCCTCGAGCTCAACCTGCGGAGCACGCTCGTGGTCACGCAGGCCGTCGTGCGGCAAATGATCAAGGCGGGCCACGGTGGTCGCGTTGTCAACATCTCGTCGGTTCGGGCGCAGCTTGGCATCAACACCGGTTACTCCGCGTACGTCGCGGCCAAGGGCGCGGTCAGCTCCCTCACCCGTCAGTGGGCAACCGAGTGGGCCAAGCACGACATCAACGAGAACGCCATCGCC
>CAIXZV010000029.1 GCA_903924005.1 uncultured Chloroflexota bacterium
GTTCTTCCTCCACGCACCGCGCGACACGGGCGACGACGAGGTGCTGGGCCAGTTCCTGCTCCAGTACTACACACGGGCTACCAGCGTGCCGCGCGAGGTGCTGGTGCCGCGCTCGCTGGTTGGCACCGAGAAGGCCGAGCTTGAGGAGTTCTTGGCGGGCCGACGCGGCTCCCTGGTCCACATCCGCACCCCACAGCGTGGCGAGAAGCGCGAGCTCATGGACCTTGCCACGCGCAATGCCGCCGAAGCGCTTGCGCGCGAGGCCGCCCGCTGGCTGGCCGATGAGGGCAAGACGCTTGGCGCGCTCACCGAGTTGGCCGATGCGCTTGGCCTGCAGGGGCCGCCGATGCGGATCGAGTGCTACGACATCAGCAACTTCCAGGGCGCCGAATCCGTGGGCTCCATGGTGGTCTTCGAGGAGGGCAAGCCCCGCACGGGCGAGTACCGCCGCTTCAAGATCAAGACCGTCGAGGGTCCCAACGACTTCGCCAGCCACCAGGAGGTCCTGCGCCGCCGCTTCCGCAACTCAAAGGCCGGCGAAGAGGGCGTGGAGGAGGAGCGCCGCTGGGCGATGCCGGATCTTGTGATCATCGACGGCGGCCGCGG
This sequence comes from uncultured Chloroflexota bacterium, assembly GCA_903924005.1. Lineage (GTDB taxonomy): Bacteria > Chloroflexota > Limnocylindria > Limnocylindrales > CSP1-4 > CAIXZV01. The sequence continues at coordinate 607 of CAIXZV010000029.1, forward strand.
CCAGGTCTCGGCTGCCAAGGAGGTCCTGGTGGAGATGGGCCTTGGCGACCTGCCCATGTGCGGACTCGCCAAGGAGCGCGAGGAACTGGTGCTCCACGATCGCGCCGACCCCGTGGTGCTGCCGGTGACCTCACAGGCGCTGTATCTGGTGCAGCGGCTGCGCGACGAGGCGCACCGCTTCGCCATCACATACCACCGGAGTTTGCGGGACCGCAAGACCACCAAGTCTGCGTTTGACGATCTGCCGGGCGTGGGGCCAAAGCGCAAGCGCGAGCTGCTCAAAGTGTTTGGCTCAGCAAAGCGCGTCCGCGAAGCGCCCGTGGAGCAGATTGCCGCGGTCCCGGGCATCGGCCGCGCCCTCGCCGAGCGCATCAAGGCGCACCTGGAGTCCTGACGCCTCTTGCGTCGTGTAATACCAGCGGCGACCATGCGTCGTGGTGAGGAACACGACGCTCCGTTCGCTGAACGCGGGCGTGCTCGGTAGGAGGCTGGTATGGACGGCGAGCTAGGCGAACGCATCCGCATCCAGCGCCTCGAGCGGCGGATTGCCAACCTCGAGTTGCGGGTCCGCGAGCTTGAGGACGCGGCGGGTGTGGAGCCGGCCCTCGCCGCGGGTTTTGCCGAGGATCAGCCACCGCAGGTTGCACCCAGCGTGTTGACGCCACCCCCGGCGCCGGTCCGGCCCGCGCCCGTTCAGGCGCCCGCTGCCGCCGCGTGGTCCAACGACGTTCGCGCCTACGCCCCCGCACAGTCAGCATCTGCCCAGGCGCCCATCGCGGGCTGGAATGCCGGCCCTGTACGAGCCGCCGCCAGCCCCGCGTCCACGCAGCCCGTGAAGCCTGCGGCCTGGCTCACGACGGACGCCCCTTCCGCACCCGCCGAGCCGTCGAAGCCGCTCTTCAGCTTCGACCTGAAGGATCTTGAAGAGCGCTTTGCCGGGCGGGCGATGGCCTGGATCGGCGGCGCCGCGCTGATTGGTGCGGCCGTGTTCTTCCTGAGCCTCGCGTTCAGCCGTGGCTGGATTGGCGAGGAACTGCGGGTTGCCATCGGCCTGGTTGCAGGGACTGCCGCGCTTGTCGGCGGCGCCGTGATGTTTGACCGCAAGAACCCCCTGATTGGCAACGTCCTGGTGGCGGTTGGCTTGGGCATCGTGTCGATTGCCCTGTTTGCGGCAACCCGCGGGTACGGTCTGGTTGCGCCGGAGTTTGGCCTGCTGGGCGCGTTCCTGGCTGCCGTTGCGGCGGCGGTCATCGCCATCCGCTACGACGCCAAGGAA
>CAIXZV010000030.1 GCA_903924005.1 uncultured Chloroflexota bacterium
GGGCAGCCGCCAGCAGGCGCAGCCTCCGGGCTCTGCAATTTGGCGACGTCGCCAGACCTAGTAGATGAAGGTGGTCCCCGCCGGGAAGTTGAACGCGAACGAGCCAGGCGTGAGGTCGGCGTTTGGCTCGTAACTGGTCACTTCGGCGGCGCGAGTCACGTGGTCGCCCATCGACTCCTCGAGCCGCAGGATCACGCCGTCTGTGCGGTCCACCGCCAGGCGGATCAGATAGTCGGGGCGATCTGCGATGCGCTCGATGGTGCGCGGGTTGGTGCACTCGAGGACGATGGCCTCGCGGCCAGCGACGCTGGTGAGACCCGTGATCACGCAGTCACCGGTGGCCAGCACGTTCTGGCAGTAGCCCGCGGGGTGGAGGAAGACGTCCGGGAGGGACTCCGCGGGGAGGTCCGTGCGCGGGACGTACACCTTTGAGGTGCCCGGCAGGTCCGGATCCTCAAGACCGCGGACGCTCCTGCGCACGGGGCGTCGGGTGCCCAGCTTGCGCGAGGCCGTGTAGGTGCGGACGGTCTCGCCGTCGCTCACCCAGGCGTCGTACGCGGTGATGTCGCCGCCAACCTGCGTGGTGAGGATCTTCGCCTCACCGGGATGGCGCAGCGCGACGTCCACGGTCTCCACGCGCTCGCCCTGGGTGGTGGCGGTGCGCACGTCGATCCGCATGCGGAGCGTGGCGAACCGCAGCTCCGCGTCGCGCATGAAGGTGAACAGATCACCAATCGCCGGGAACTCCTCGCGGAGCGCAGCAATCTCGGCCCGTGGACGGGCATCCCGTGCGCTCTCGGCCCGCGGACGGGCATCGACGGGGACGGTCAGGGCCGCCGCGCGGTCCCAGGCTTGTGTGGCAGACATCGGCGCGATTGTAGCGGGGCGACGGGGTGGCGTCGTCCCCCTTCCTGCCGGGCAAGCCCGGAACCCGGCGCGGGGATTTGACGAACGGCGCCGGGCAGGGTTCCCTGTGCGTCATGCGAAGCCGTCGCGCCACCGCAACCTTGGCTGCCATCCTCGTGTTGGCCGGCTGCGGCTCACCCGCGCCCACGGTAGACCCCTCGTTCAACGGGGGCTCGGCCACGGTGGAGGCGCTGGGCCTGCAGTTCAGCGAGACCATCGTGAACCTGCCCGCGGGTGTCCCGCTGCGCCTGATCCTGGACAACAAGGACGCCGGCGTCCCGCACGACCTGCGGGTGTTCGCGGGCGATACGGAGTATGTGAAGTCCGCGCCGGTCAGCGGGCCGGGGCAGATCGAGGTCCGCTTTGGGCCTCTCCCCGCTGGCCGCTACCAGTTCCAGTGCGACATCCACCCCGCGATGCTGGGGACCGTAGTCGTCGGGCCGTAGGACGCCCACCGCGCGACGCCCACCGCGCGACGCCCACCCGTCAGACGGGTGAACGGTTCCGTCCCGAAACGATCCACCCCTCCCACGCACGGTTTGTTACGCAGAAGGGGGTTTCGGCGCAACAAACGCGCCATCAGACGGGTGAAACGTCGCAGCGTGAGACCGTTCACCCGCCTGAGGGGTGGCCCGGCCCCGGTGGCCCGGCCCAGGTGGTGTTCACCCGCCTGAGGGGTGGCCCGGCCCCGCCCGGCCCCGGTGGCCCGGCTGCGCCCGGCGGCCCCGGCTGACGTGCCCGGAAGCTCAGCCGCCGCCACCAACCCCGTTGCCCAGTCCTGGCTCGGTCATCGCAAGCGGGTTGAGCAGTTCGTCAAGCTTTTCGGCCGGGATCCCTCGAGCCAGCCCCAACTCGCGGATAGTCTTGCCGGTCTTGAAGCCCTCCTTGGCCATCGCCGCAGCGGCGTCGTAGCCAATCTCGGGCGCCAGCGCCGTGGCCAGCATCAGCCCCTGCTCCACAAGCTGCGGGCCGCGCTCGGTGGCCTTGAGCCCCTCAACAAGCCGGATGCGGAAGTTCCGCGCGGATGCGGCCAGCAGGACGATGGACTCCAGCAGCGCCGCCGACGTGACGGGGAGCATCACGTTGAGCTCCAGGAAGGAGCCGGTCTGCCCAAAGGCAACCGTGGCGTCGTTGCCGATGACGCGGGCGACAACCATGGTCAACGACTCCACGATGACCGGGTTCACCTTGCCCGGCATGATGGACGAGCCCGGCTGTGTCTCCGGCAGCGCCAGCTCCGCAAGACCGGCGCGGGGCCCCATGCCCATGAACCGGATGTCCGAGGCGATCTTCCAGAGGCCCAGCGCGATGGCGCGCAGCCCGCCGTGGGCCGCAATCGCCGCGTCCAGCGTGGCCTGTGCGTGGAAGTGGTTGGGCGCCTCGCGCACCTGCAGCCCGGTGAGTTCGGACAGACCCATGCAGGCCCGTGCCGCGTATTCCGGATGGGCGTTGATGCCGGTGCCCACCGCCGTGCCACCCAGTGGCACGATCAGAAGCTCATCGCGAGCGGCTTGGGCGCGGCGGATGGCCTCCTCAACCTGGCCCGCGTAGCCCGCAAACTCCTGGCCAAGCCGGATGGGCGTGGCGTCCTGGAGGTGCGTTCGACCGGTCTTGACGATGCCCCAGAACTCTGAGGACTTGGCGGCGAGCGCCCGCTGGAGATCAATGAGCGCCGGGATCAGCTCCTCCTCGATGGCCACGGCGCCCGACAGCTGGAGCGCGGTGGGGACCGTGTCGTTGGAGGACTGGCACTTGTTGACGTCGTCGTTTGGGTGAACCTTCGCCCCGCCCAGCCGCGCCGAGGCAAGATGCGAAATCACCTCGTTCATGTTGGTGTTGGTGGAGGTGGCGGAGCCCGTCTGGTAGATGTCGATGGGAAAGTGCTCGTCGTACTTGCCTTCGGCCACGTCGCGTGCGGCGGCGGAAATCGCTGCGGCCTTCGGTGCGTCCAGCAGCCCAAGACCCGCGTTGGTCTCCGCGGCGGCCAGCTTCACGAGTGCCAGGGCGCGCAGGAACCGGCGCGGCATCCGCTGGCCCGAGATGGGGAAGTTGAGCACGGCGCGCTGGGTGGAGGCGCCGTATAGGGCGTTGACGGGGACCTCCATCTCGCCCATGGAGTCCCGCTCGATGCGGGTGCCGGGTGTGGCCGCGCTGGCGGCGGGGGTTGCAGAAGACTCAGTGCTCATGATTGCGATGGTAGTGCGGCAGATGCTCGGCCGGGACGGGCCGGATGGACGGGGCGCCGCAGGCCAAAACGGCATCCGGCCGGACGGGCAGGCATCCGCGTATGCTTTGGGCGTGAGTCAGCCAGCCTCCGACTTCCGCACGGCCATGGGCCAGTTCGCCACGGGCGTGACGGTGGTCACGACGCTTGACGGCGACACGCCGCAGGGCATCACCGTCAACGCGCTTGCCTCGGTCAGCCTTGAGCCGCCGCTCGTGATGGTGGCGCTGGATCGGCGCCGGTTCATCATCCCGGCCCTTGAGGCGTGCGGCAGGTATGCGGTGAGCATCCTCACCGAAGACCAGCAGTGGCTGTCCGATTGTTTCGCTGGCGCCAACGTCACCCCTGGACGCGAGGCGTTCTGCGGGGCGGACTGGGATCCGGGCGAGACCGGGCTGCCGCTGATCCGCGGCGCGATCGCCTCGATTGAGTGCACGGTCCTCAATCGGTTCGAGGCCGGTGACCACTTCCTCTACATGGGCCGTGTTGATCACGTTCGGCTGCAGGACGAAACCGCCCCGCCGCTGCTATACCACCGGCGCCGCTACCTGCGGATTGAGCGGGCGACCACGACGACGGTCGCGGGCAAGCCCGAGTCGCCGGCCGACTGAGCGGCGCGCCGAGGATGCCCGCTGCGAACCAGACACGGGTCACGTCGGCCAGCAGCGCCACGCTGTGGGCCAACGGTCTGCAGATCGCCTACGAGGTTGAAGGCACCGGACCGCCGCTCATCCTGCTGCACGGCGCCTCCTCGGCAAGTCGGCTGGACTTTGGCCATCAGCTCCCGATGCTGCGCCGTTCATTCCGCTGCTACCTCCCGGACGCCCGCGGCCACGGTGGCACCCGCTGGACTCCAGACGGTGAACTGCTCCACGAGTGGCTTGTTGATGATCTGACAGCCTTCGCCGATGCGCTGGCGTTGGACACGTTCCACGTGGCGGGGCTGTCCATGGGCGCCATGACCGCGCTGCTATTCGCCGCGCGGCATCCGGAACGTGCGCGCTCGCTCGTGGTTGCGGGCATCACGCTGGAGCGCGAGCCGCGAGCAACCCTCGCCCGGCGGCTGCTGGATCCGGAGCGCATCCATCGGCGACAGCCGGTGTGGGGCGCAACGCTTGACCAGCGCCACGATCCCGTCCAGGGCGAGGGCGCCTGGGAGCGGCTGCTGCCGATGCTCGGCGCTGCTGCGGCAACCCAGCCTCTGCCAGACCTTGCCGCGGTCCGCGCGATCACCGCCCCTGCGCTGGTCATCGTTGGCGATCGCGACCCCTTTGTGCCTGTCGACCAGGCTGCGCAGCTGCGCCGACAACTCGGCGACGGACGACTGCTTGTGGCGCCCGACTGCGGCCATGAGGTCACCGCGCTGCGCCCGGCCATCGTCAACGAGGCGCTGAGCGTCTTCTACCGCCCGTTCCTCAGCCAGCCCGTCGCACACGCACTGGAGCCCGCCCCATGACCGAGCCCGCCGAGGTCCCGCAGCCGCTGGTCCTGGTTGCCTTCCCAGCCGGTGACCCGCCGCTCCACGGTGTGGCGCTGGTCACGCTGAACCGGCCAAAGGCGCTGAATGCGCTCTCGTATGCGCTGCTCGACGAGTTGGACGCGGTGCTGGAGGCACTGGACGCCGATACCGAGTGTCGCGCGATCGTCATCACAGGCTCCGGCTCGCGCGCCTTTGCCGCCGGGGCCGATGTGCGCGAGCTGGCCGTGGAGACCACGGACTCACTCCATGCGGCTGACCCGTTTGCCGTTGTGGACCGCGTGGGGCGGCTGGCGACGCCCACCATTGCCGCGGTCCGCGGGTTTGCCCTTGGCGGCGGCGCGGAGCTGGCGATGGCGTGCGACATGCTGGTGGCGGGCGATGACGCCAAGTTTGGCCAGCCCGAGATTGCCATTGGCGTCATCCCCGGCGCCGGCGGGACGCAGCGGCTGGCGCGGGCCATCGGCCGGGTGCGGGCGATGGACCTCGTGCTGACGGGCCGCCAGTTCGACGCCGCGGAGGCCGAGCGCCTGGGCCTCGTGACGACGGTTGTGCCGGCGGCGGAGACGCTGGAACGGGCGCTTCAGCTGGCGGCGAAGGTCGCGTCCATGCCGGCGCTGGCTGCGGCCGCCGCGAAGGCCGCGGTGCGGGCCACGGAGGAGCTGCCCATCGACGAGGGCCTGCGCTATGAGCGCGACCGCTTCGAGGCGCTCTTTGGCACGGACGACCAGCGCGAGGGGATGATCGCGTTCCTGGAGAAGCGCCCGGCGGTCTGGCGCCACCGCTGAGTCGCCGCCATCCCGCCGCGGTCTCGCCGCTGAGTTACCTCGGCATCAGATCGGCGGGTCACCCGCAGGGTTCGCGGTCCGAACCCGACCTTACGGCCTCGAACCGCGCAGGCAGCTGCCCCAGTTGATGCAGTGATGACTCACGCCGCCCGCGTCGCCGTCTCCCTGCTAGGGCACCGTCACCTGGACCGCGTCGCTGCGGCCAACGACGATGGGGCTCACGCCGGCGTCCGCGTACCGGATGGCCTCAATGCGCATCCAGTACGTGCCGGCCGCCAGCGAGAACGAGTAGACGCTGTCGGTCTGGGTGCTGACGACTTCGTACCCGTCGTAGATGCCGCCGGCGTACGTCGGGTTGGGGTCCGTGGCTGACCACACGATCTTGTAGTAGACGAAGCACGCGGTGTTGCCGCCGTACGGGGTCCAGTGCGCCTCGACGCCGCCAGCCACAGGCGTGGGCACAAACGGCCCCAGGGCGCCGATGCCGGGGGCGGTGGCCTTGCGGGCAGCTGATGCCGCGATGACGTGCTTTGCCGAATCCAGCGCCAGCACGCGGTACCAGGCGCTGGAGCCTGTGCCAAGCGAATCGCTGTAGGAGCCCGCGGCCGCGCTTGGTGTGAGCGACCCGCCGAGCGCTGTGATCCCGCCGCCGGGCGGATACGACGTCGGGATGCCAAACGCCGATGCGCCGCGCACCACCGCCAGCTTGGCAAACCGGCTGCCGGCGTAGGCATCCCAGCTGACCACGGCGGTTTCGCCGCAGCCGATGACCGAGGCGCCGATGCTGCCGACGGGCGGGACCGTCGGCGTGGGCCTAGGCGTTGGCTTTGACGTGGGGGCCGTTGTCGGCGCCTGGGTGGGCGTGTCGGTTGGCGTGGGCGCGGCAGATTCGGACGAGCCCGGTCCCGTGGTTTCCCCCGGCAGCGACGGGCCAGGGGTCACCGCAGCAGGTGTCAGCGATGGCCCAGGTGTCGGCGAGCCAAGCGCGGTCTCCAGCACGCCCACGCCGTAACCGGCAGCAGCGTCAAGGCGGGCGTTGGCAATGAGCCACGGGTCAGCCAACTGGGCTGCGGTAGCCGGGTTGACATAGACGCCAGGGGTTACGCCGGTGTTGACTGCCACTGCGCTGCCTTGGGCGATGCCAAGCGCAACGGACGGCCCTGCCAGCACCACATCGTGCTCCACGGCCGTCAGGTCCAGGCGCTCGCCTGCACCGCCCCGTGAGCGGGTCAGCGAGAACGCCGTGCCCAGCGCCGTCCAGCGATAGGCGCCAGTTGTCACGACGTAGGAGCGGCCGCTCTCAAGCACCACTCGGTGCCAGACGCGCCCGCCCATCTGCTCAATCGAGACGTCGCCGCTGAGACGGTCGAGCCTGATCGACGCCCCCTCGTCCAGGCGGATCAGTCCGTTGCCAACAGCGAGAACCGCGTGGCCGCTCTGGTCCACGCTAACCTGGTCGCCAACCTCAAGCGCCGCGCCGATAGCCAGCGCGGACGACGTGCCGCCTCGGACGAGCGATGCGCCCGCGACATCCGTGGCGCGCACGGGCGCCGGGCCCGTGAACCAGCCCCGGGCGTTGAAGCCCAGCAGCGCCACCACAAACACCGCGGCAAGCGCCAGGATGGTCCAGCGCGGGGCCGGCAGGATCGTTGGCGTCCGGCGGCGGATCGTTGGCTGGACTCGCTGGGCGACGTCAGCGTCGGCATCGGGCGGATTGGCCCCAGCGCCATTCGGCATTGCGGCCTCGGCCAGCAGCCGCTCGCGCAGCGAGGACGCAAAGGACGCCGGCGGCCGGGAACGGCCATCGCGCTCGTGGCTGCGTCGCAGCGCAACGCCCGCCTTCGCCAGCTCCGCGTCGAGCGCGGCGAGGTCCGCGTCAAGCTCGGCGCTGTCAAAGGGAAGCACAACGTCGTCGTGCATCCGGCGGATCCGCTCGTCAGGCGACATCAATCGCCTCCCGGGTCATGACCGTCCGCATCACCCGCAACGCCCGGTGCAGGCGCACGGCCGCTGTCCCCTTGGAGCAGCCCAGGGCGGCAGCCAGCTCGTCAGACTCCAGCCCGTCCACGTAGCGGAGCACCACCACCCGGCGGTGCTGTGCCGGCAACTCGCGCAGCGCAGCCGAGAGCGCGTCGCGGTCCACGGCAGCGGTGAACTGCTCAAGCGCCCGCTGGTCAACCGCCGTCGCCAGGGCGTCCTCCTCCTCGCCGTCGTCCCCGAGCCTTGCCAGCGCCACATACCGGCGCCCACGCCGCACGTGGTCAACCAGCAGGTTGCCGGCCACGCGGTAGAGCCAGCCGCCAAACGCCTCATTGCGGAACGAGCCAGAACGGATGGCGGTTAGCGCCCGCTCAAAGGTCTCCGCCGTCAGGTCTTCAGCCACGGCCCGCTCGTCCACACGGCGCACCAGGTACCCGTAGATGCGCGGCATGTACGCGTCATAGAGCTCCGCAAACGCGGCCGGATCTGAGGACGCACGCGCGACCAGCGCCTGCTCCCTCGCGGGTTCCATCCGGCTGCCATCACGGAGCTCCATCACAACCATGCTGCGGGATGGATGGGCACGGAGCCAAGGGGCCAGCGGTACCACCGCTGACGTGACCTGCGCCGCGCCCATCCTGTTTCTAGGACTGCCGAGTTCAGGGGACAACCACCTCCACCACCGCCGACTGGCAGAGGACCACCTTCTGGCCGTCCCACATGCCGAGCGCCTGGATCCGGTAGTGCCAGACATCGCCCGAGGCCACGGCCGAGTCGTCGTACGCAACCTCGCTCTGGTTGCCGATGACGCCGATCAGCTCGGTGCCGTCCGTCCAGGGCAGATACGACGGGTCCGTGCCAAGCGAGCGGACCACCTTGTAGTAGACGAAGTCACCGGCCGACACGCAGGCGTCCCAGCTGAGATGGACGGTGCCGGCGTCAAACGTGGCGCCGAAGCCAAGGGCTGACGGCGGGGGCGGCGTGGCGATGGCCACAACCGTCACGTGCCGCACCGGCGTCGAGTCCAGTGTGATGTAGCCGGCGTCCGTGGCGTCCACGCAGAAGACCTTGTAGTACGAGGTCTCGCCCACGGGGGCGTCGTAGTCCCAGCCACCGGTCTCGGCCTGGTTGCTGACAACGCCAATCAGCGTGTCGCCATCGCCCAGCGGCCACCGCACCGTGCTATCGGTGGAGCGAACCAGCTTGTAGTAGTCAAACTTGTCGCTGGTGCACGCGGACCAGTGGAGGTACGGCACGCCGTTCTTGAGGGTGACGCTCAGGCTCATGGGCTTGGGCGTCGGGGCTGGCGTGGGGGCCGGCGTCGGGTCCACCGTGGGCTTGGGGGTGGGGTCCGGGACCGCCACGGGCTGGGAGTCAGAGGCGCAGACAGGGACCAGTTCGCCGTTGAACTCCACCACCGCGAACACGCGGTACCAGGAGGTGGCCCCGCGCGGCATCGACCGGTCGGCGGCGGTCAGCGTGCCCTGATCCGAGATGGCGGCCAGCAGCGTGTCGCCGTCGCCCAGTGGCCAGGTGGCCGTGGCGTTCTCGGAGCGGACAACCTTCCAGTAGGCGAAGCCGTCGGCCGCACAGGTTGTCCAGACCAGCGACACGTGGTTGTCGCCAAACGACGCCGTCAGGTCGATGGGCGCCACTGGCGGCAGGGTGGCCGCCGGGGGATCGGTGACCGTGGCGGGCGCAGGCGTCGTGACGGTGGCCGGCGCGGCGGGGACGATCGCCGCGGGCTCGCTGCTGACCGTCGGTGCGGTGGAGGGGCTCGCATGGGAACCGGTGCCGAAGTCCGGGGCCGGGCGGAACCCGCCAGCCGCGAACACAAGCCCGGTGACGAGGAGCGTCGCTACCACGGCGCCCGGCACCGCGAAGGCGCGGATCCGGCTCCCGCGGACGTGCCCCGCAGGCGCCGCCGCCACCGCGCTTCGGGCGCGCACAACCGGGTTCACCGGCCGCACGACATCCTGCTCGTAGATGTTGTCGCGTTGGGCATCGCCGGTTGTGGGCGACGGGCGATCGTTGCTTGCCATTGCTCAGTACCCCATCGAGGTGCGCCGCAGGAAGCGGCGGATCAGTCCGATGCAGGCAGAACGCAGGCAGGGCCGCGCGATTACATGCCGTAGCCAAGTCAAAGGTCCGGGGCGGGAGGCGGGACCTTGTGCGGCGCGCCGCCGCACCGACGGAGGACGCCTAGTTCAGCACCAGGTGGACCGGGTTGCCGCGGATGGTCACCTGCCACGTGGTGACGTCAAACGCTGGCGTCGATGTGCTGGTGCCGCCCATGGTGTAGCGGATCTTCCACCAGCCGGCCTCGCTCTCGCCGGGCGGCGCGGGTGCCGTATAGGTGGCGGGAATGGCGATGGACATCGACAGCCAGCAGCCGTTGAACTGCGAGTTGTTGCCGGTATTGGCTGTGACGGACGCGCCTGCCCCTGTCTTCCCAGCGCACCCCGAGACGCCCGAGGCGCTCGTGCCGCTGATGGCGGACCACGTCAGGTTGGCTGGGGTATACCCCGTTGCTGTCGGGATCAGCACCTCGATGATGGCCGAGAGGGCGCCGGTGTCGCCCGGGTCCCACACGTTGATGACAACGGTCTTGCTGGCGTGGATTGCCTCAATCTGGGCGAGGTAGAACTCGGAACTGCCGCCGCCTGGCAGCGGCGTGAAGGCCTGCATGGCGCCGATGCCGTAGACGCGGACCGTCCCGCTCGCGGCGTCGGCGAAGATGGCGAAGCTGTTCTGGCCGTTGGCGTTCAGCTGTGCGCTGGAGCTTGACGGGTCAGTCGAGGATGTGTGGAGCCGATAGGTCTTGCCGTCAGTCCCGCCCGTGAGGCCGCTTGCGATTTGCCACCAGCGGTTATGCCAGTACCGGCCGTCCGTCTGGCTGGCGGTGGCGCCCGTCGCGCAGCTCGTGACGCCCGTGGGTCCACTCAGCGTCGTGTCTGACGCCGTCTGGTTCTTGAACAGGTCGCCCGACGACGCGACAAGGGTGTCGTCGGTTGTGTCCCACATCGTCTCCTGCGTGTCGTAGAGCCTGTAGAACGCGGAAACCGCGCTGGTGCCGCTGAACCACCGATCACCAGTGCCGTATTCGCCCCCGCTGCTGGTGGCGCAGAAGCCGGGGTCAA
>CAIXZV010000031.1 GCA_903924005.1 uncultured Chloroflexota bacterium
CGGCAAGGCCATGAACCCGAGCCTGCCGTGAAGGAGGCCAGATGATCGCCGCACTGCTGACCAACAAGGCGTACGGCTACCCGACGCGGGGGGCGAGGCGACGCCGGAAGCCGACGATCCTCGCCTGCCTCCACCAGACCGCCAACGCCCACGCGACCGCCATGCAGGAGCGGGACTACGCCAACCGGTCAGGGTCGATGGGCCCCTCCGCCACCGCCTACGTCGACCGCGACGGCACCATCGTGCGCGCGATCGACCCCGCCAAGTACGCCGCCTGGAGCCAGGGCGACGTGGCCCATCCCAACACCAAGCTCCCGACGATCGCCGCTGCCGTCGCCTCGGGCGTGAACATGAACGAGTGGGTCCACGAGTCAATCGAGTGCTCGGGTGCCGGCACCGAGCCCTACACCGACGCCCAGTTCGAGAGCGTCGCCCAGCTCGTCGCCGCGGCATCGAGGGCCCTGGGCATTCCCGTCACCCGCGGCACCGTGGTCGTCCACGCCGACATCAACTCGGTGTCGCGTCGTTCTGACCCCTGGCCGCCGGCCACCAGGGAGGCGCGCGTCAAGCGCGTGATCGCCCGGGCGAATGCGATCCTGCGGCCGCCGGTCGTGACCGTGACCGTCAAGTCAGGCGACACCATGAGCGGGATCGCCGTCGCGCACGGGCTGACGCTCAAGGCCGTCCTCGCCTTCCCCGAGAACGCGAGGTACCGCGCCGACCCGGGGCTCGTCCACCCCGGCGACGTCGTTCGGGTCAAGTGACGGGAGGGAAGTCGTGATCCTCGGCCGCTCGCTCACGCTCTGGACCGGCGCTGTTGCGGCGGTCCTCAACGCGGTCGTGCTCGCCAACATCGTCGTCCTGACGGGCGACCAGGTCGCCGCCCTCAACGGCGCGGTGTTCGCCGTGCTCGCCCTGCTCGCCACGAGCGACACCCTGTCGGTCGCCAAGGGCAGCGCGGCCGCGGCGCGCCTCGCCGCCAGGCAGGCGAACGCTTGATCCGCACCTGCGACAACGGGCACCCGCCCGCCCGCGTCCTGTCGGGCACGCCCTGCCGCGAGTGCGAGCGCAGGCGTCCCTCCCGCCAGGCGCGCGGGTACGACGCTGCGCACCAGCAGGCACGTGCGCTGCTGCTGACCCTGCTCCCGACGCCCTGCGCGTACGGGTGCGGCGTGATCATCGTCGCCGCGTCCGACCTCGTCGCCGCGCACGTCGTCGACGGCGACCCGACCGCAGGCTGGCAGGCGTCGTGCCGCTCGTGCAACGAGCGAGCGAAGCGCAGGGGGTGGGGGAGGCCCTCGGACGGCACGGGAGGCGCGAGTACCCGTGCCCGGCAATCCGAAGTCCGCCCGAGTCCCAGCGTTTTTCGGGACAGCCCCGGCCACGGCGGCCCACGCCCGCGCACGTCGCCCGGAGCGCGCCGATGAGCCCGCGCGCGGCCACCAGGGCCACGGCCCCCGACGCGGCCCGCCCGCTCGGCACGTGGCGCAGCCGCATCCTGGGGTCGTCCGAGGAGGACCCCGCGTCGCTGCTCGCCAACCCGCGCAACTGGCGGATCCACACGACGGCCCAGCGGAAGGCGCTCCGCGGCGCGCTCGACACCGTGGGGTGGGTGCAGCAGGTCATCGTCAACAAGGCGACGGGGAACGTCGTCGACGGGCACGCCCGCATCGAGGAGGCGCTCTCGAGGAACGAGCCGACGGTGCCCGTTCTGTGGGTCGACCTCTCGCCCGACGAGGAGCTGCTCGTCCTCGCGACCCTCGACCCGATCGCGGCGATGGCCACGACCGACGAGGCGAAGATGAACGACCTGCTGGCCGAGGTCGCGGTGGACGACGCGGGCCTGGCGCGGCTGCTGGACAGCCTCGGTGCCAAGAGGCCGGTCCTCGCGGACCCGGACGCGGTGCCCGAGCCGGTCGCCGAGCCGTACGTCAAGCCTGGCGACCTCTGGCGCCTGGGCGACCAGCGGATCCTGTGCGGCGACGCGACGGACCCGGACGCGGTGGCTCGGCTGCTCGACGGCGCGCAGCCCCGTCTCCTCGTGACGGACCCGCCGTACGGCGTCCAGCTGGACCCGACCTGGCGCGACAACCTCTACAACGGGCTCGGCGCAGCCGAGAAGCCGTACATGCAGGTGGACGCGGACGGCGGCGCAGGGGACGCCACGGGGGCCGGCACCGGCGCCCGAGGGCGATCCGCGGGGCACCGCAACACCACCCTCTCGGGCGACACGCGGACCGACTGGTCGGACGCCTACGCGCTCGTGCCGTCGCTCGAGGTCGGCTACGTCTGGCACGCCGGCGTCCACGCCGCCGCGGTGGCCCAGGGCCTGGTGCGCATCGGCTTCGA
>CAIXZV010000032.1 GCA_903924005.1 uncultured Chloroflexota bacterium
GGCGACGCGCTCACGGTCCAGCCCATCGGGACGCCCGGGCTGCTGCTGGTGCGCAACCTCGCCTTTGAGGCGCCTGGCTTTGAGACGGGCCACCCAACGGACTTCACCACGCACCTCGCCGTGTACCAGAACGGCCGCCAGATCGCGGACAAGGTGATCCGCGTGAACGACCCGCTGGAGGTGGCCGGCTACACGTTCCACCAGAACGGCTTTGGCCCGGCACCGGACTTGGCCATCCGCGACAAGGGCGGCAACCCGCTGTGGGTTGGACCCATCCCCATGACGGACCAGGCGGCCGGTTCGCCCTTCGCCCAGTTCAGCGTGCCCGGGCGAGATGTGGTGCTGCAGCTGCTGCTCCAGCGCGCAGCCGATGGCACCGGGGTGCTCCTGATCGTCCCCTTCCGGCAGGTGGGGACGAACGCCGACGGCACGCCCAACGTGGTGGGGCTGGAGCCGCTGGCGCTTGCACGCGGCGAGGCGGGCGTGAGCGCCGGGACCGACTTCTCGGTGGAGCTGCGGGCGTTCTCGCAGTACTCGCTGCTGATTGCCAAGCGCGACCCGGGTCAAGGCGTTGCGTGGGGCGCGTTTGGCTTCCTCATCGTGGGCCTGCTCATCACGTTCTGGATGCCGCGGCGACGGGTCTGGGGGCGGCTGGATGCCGACGGGCGGCTGGCGCTGGTGGTTCGCGCGGACCGGTATGTCGATGTGACGAGTGAGTTTGGCCGGTTCCTGGATGATCTTGTGGAAGCCCGCGAGGCGGCGGCCCGGGACGCGGGCGCCCGCGATGCAGGGGGCGGTTCGGGTACGGTTTCGAGGTGACCAGACTCGCCGAGATCCTTGAGGCGCTCGGCCCCGCCGCCACCTCCGTGGGGGCGCCGCTGCCGACATCGGCTGATGCCCCCGACGTTGGCTGGGTCCGCGTCATGCGTTCGCGGGTTCCGGCGCTGGACGTGCTGGAGGCGGGCGACCTTGTGGTTGTGCCCGCGGCGGCCGTCTCCGTGATGGCGCCCAGCGCCGCCGATGTGCGGGATCTCGTGGGCACGCTCGCGCGGAGCGGCGCCTCGGCCCTGCTCCTGCTGCCCAGCGCGGGCACGGCCGTCATGGGCGAACTTGTCGCGGGTGCGCTGGACGCCGGGATCCCGGCCATCGTGGTTGAGGGGATAGACCCGCCCACACTGGAACGCCGCCTGATCGGTCTGCTGGTGGATCGCCGGGGCGAGCTGGAGCGCCAGGTTGCCGGGCTGGAGCGGGACCTCGCTAACCTTGCGATGGCGGGACGGGGCCTCGACACGCTGGCCGCCGCGATCGGGGCCTTCCTGCGGCGGGCCGTGGCGCTGGAGGGCCGTCGCGCCGATGCGCTCGCGGTCCACGCGCCTGCTGATGTCCCTGGTGCCGCGGCGGCGGTGACGGCCTACCTGGCCCGGCCCGGCACCACCGGTCACCGGATCGCACTGCCCGGGGCGCCTGGCGAGGGCGGTCAGTCTGGCTGGCTGGTCCTGCTGGGCGACCGTGCCCAGACCGATCTTGACACCACGGCCGCTGAGCGGATCGCCCCGCTGCTCTCGCTCCAGCTGCGTCTTGAGGCTGAGGTTCGACGGGCCCGCGACGAGGCTGGCCGCGGGGAGCCGCTTCCGTCCGACGGGCCGCCGTGGGTGGTCCTTGTGGCCCGGCAGGTGGTCCCCGCTCCGGGTGCGCCCACGCGGGAAGAGCTGCGCGCGGAGCTGCGCTTCCGGTTTGCCGCCCGCCGCCTGTCGCTGCGCGGCACCAGCGAGAGCCTGGAGCTGCGGGCCATCGCCGCGGTGGA
>CAIXZV010000033.1 GCA_903924005.1 uncultured Chloroflexota bacterium
CAAAATGCCGACGAACCGCCGTCTTTGAGCCCTGATTCGGTCGAATCGATCGGTGGCACCGATCAGGCGGGGCTCGGCCACGCGAAATCGATCGGTGGCACCGATCACCGCGGGCCAATCATCGGATCCGACTCGGTCAGGCGGACGGCCTCGCGAAGCCCCCGGTAAGTCGCCGATAAGCGGGCTCGCGCATCATGTAGGTCAACGCATCGAGTGCAGTCCGCCCAGGGAGGTTCAACCCGTGTCCCAACCCGCGCCGTTTGAGGGATTTCGCCCGGAGGCCATTGCGTTCCTCGCGGATCTCGCCTCCAACAATGACCGTGCGTGGTTCACGCCGCGCAAGGCTGCGTACGAGGAGCTGGTGAAGCATCCGCTGGAGGCACTGTGCGTCGCCCTGGCGGAGCGGTTTGCTGCCCGAGGACTCCCCCTGACCGCGGATCCGGCCCACTCGCCGTTTCGGATCTACCGGGATGTGCGGTTCTCAAAGGACAAGTCGCCCTACAAGCCGTATGCAAGCGCCCAGTTCCCGATGACCGGCGGCGGCCCGGGCGCCTACGTCCACATTGAGCCCGGGGAGATCTTTGCGGGGGGCGGGCTGTGGCGCCCGGACCCGCCGGTGTTGGCCCGCTGGCGCCAACTGGTGGCGTCGGACCCGGCAAAAGCGCGAGCGGCGGTAGAAGATCCGGGCTTTGTCGCGGCGTACGGGGAGGTCTATGGGGACCGTCTTGTCCGAGTTCCTGCGGGGTACCCAAAGGACAGTCCAGATGCGGATCTGCTGACGCTCAAGGAGGTGATCTTCCGTCGTCGGCTGGCCGATGCAGACGTCACCTCGGCGGGCTTGCCGGATCTCCTCGCAGACAGCTACGCGGCGGCTATGCCGGTCTTCGGGCTGCTCGCGGAGATTGCCACAGGCTAAGCGTCAGTTTGGACAGGTTCGGTCGGCATGGGCGTCTCGTGGCGCATGAGGAGCGCCAGACCCGCAGTGGCCGGCTCGGCCTCAAGGATCGCCACCAGCCCAACCGTGAGCGGCACGGCCAGCAGCGCGCCAGCAGCGCCCAGGATCCACGCCCACGCAACAATCGAGAGCAGGACCACCAGGGACGAGAGGTTGAGTTCTGAGCCCATCATGCGCGGCTGCAGCAGGTAGTCCTGCGCCAGGTTGATCACCGTGAAGCCCACCACGACGGCCGCCGCGGAGGCCGGACCGGCATCAAGGAGCGCAAGGATTGCGGGCGGCACCAGCGCGATGATCGTGCCGATGTTGGGAATGAAGCTCGCCGCAAACACGAGGAATGCCCAAAGCGCCGCGAGGCGGATGCCAAGAACCAGCAGGAGGAGGAACACAAGGACGGCCGCAAAGAGCCCCAGCTGCGCCCGGACCACGAGGTAGCGCCGGAGGTCCGAGCCAAACCGCTCTACGCCTGCCAGCAGCGCGTGGCGCTCGCCAAACGCCGCTTCTGCCCGCTGGCGCAGGGATGCTGCGCCGGACAGCGCGTATACCAGCGTCAGCGCTGCGATCAGCAGGGAGCCAGTCGCCCGCGACACAGAGCCTGCGGCAGACTTGGCAAGGTCCGCGATGGCGGACGACGAGAGCATGTCCCCGATGGACCCGCCGCCAACCACGATGCCGAAGCCCGCGAGCGCCGTGCGGATGTCTGTCCACACGCTCTGCATACGTGTGGCATAGCCCGGCGCCAGATCCACGAGGTCCGCGAGGGAGAACGCAATCACGAGGACCGCGACGACAACCGCCGCCAGCACAACGCCGATGACCACGCCCAGCGCCGCTGATCGGCCCAGCCCGCGGCGGACAAGGCGCTCCAGCAGCGGCGACGCGCCGAGGGCAAGGAACAGCCCAAACAGGATCGGGACGACGAGCGACGCGATCTCGCGCAGCGTCAGCACCAGCAGCAGGGCAAGGACCACGGCGCTGAGCGCCCGAAGGGGGTCGCGTCGGCCGGCGGGATCGGATGTTGTGCTCGCCGTTGTGCTCGCCATGGCACCCCTCCTTCGGCAGATCGTTGCTGCAAGCCTACCCCGGGCCCAACACGCGCGAGGGTGACGCATGGGGCGGCGGATCAGCCGTACCCTGTGGCCTCCGCGCACGAAAGGACGCCATGCCCGGCCTCGGCACCCTCATCAACGTCGTCACGATCCTTGTCGGCTCCACGCTGGGCGTGTTCTTTGGCCATCGCCTGCCCGAGCGGACCACCCGCACCGTCACCGACGGGCTTGGTCTGGTGACGCTGGTCATCGCTGGCCTCAACGTCGTCTCCGTCAACGACCCTGACTTCCGCGCCGCCGTCGGCGGCAGCGCTGCACTCCTGGTGGTGCTGGGCGCTGTCCTCCTTGGCGGGATTGCGGGATCACTCCTGCGCATCGAGGATCGGCTTGAGGCGATGGGCGGCTGGCTCCAGGCGAAGCTGGCCGGCGGCCGGGACGGTGAGGGCGGTGAGGGTAACGCCGCCAAGGCCCGATTTGTCGAGGGCTTCATGGACGCGTCGCTTGTGTTTGCCATCGGGCCGCTGGCCATCCTGGGCTCGCTATCCGATGGACTTGGGCGCGGTATCGACCAGCTTGTGCTCAAATCCACGCTCGACGGGTTTGCATCGCTTGCGTTTGCAGCGTCTCTGGGCTGGGGCGTGGCGGCGTCGGCGATTTCCGTCCTTGTCTGGCAGGGCCTCTGGACCCTGGCGGCCGTCCTGCTGGGCTCGCTGCTGCCGGCGGCGCTCATTGCGTCGATCACGGCGACCGGCGGGATCCTGCTGATGGGCGTCAGCCTCCGCCTGCTGCAGATCCGCCAGGTGCCAGTGGGCGACCTGTTGCCCGCGCTGCTGTTTGCGCCCCTGCTGACCCTGCTGGTCCAGGCGATCGTCTAGGCTGTCGGGCGGAGCCCCGGCTTTCGGCCACCCGTCCGACGGGTGAACGGTTGCACGCTGCGACGTTTCGCCCCCCTGGTGCACGGCTTGTTGCGCAGGGATGCCCCGCCACGTGACAAACCGCGCGCCCGACGGGTGGAACGTTCCGGGACGGGACCGTTCACCCTCCAGACGGGTGAATGTTGCTGAGTCCCCTGCGGGCGCGGCCACCGCCCCCTGCGGGCGCGGCCACCGCCCCACGCGGGCGGCCACCGCCCCGGCGGGCGGCCACCGCCCCGGAACGGACCCTCGGGCATGATGGCGCGATGCGTATCCGCGACTTTGGCGTTGAGATCTGGATGAACCGGTGGGAGGACCACTGCCGGTACAACCTTGCCGAGACCTGCGTTGACTCGGTGACGGTAGCGGAGCTCCTTGCCCTGGCCGGGCTTGATGCTGAGGCCTTTGCCGCCAGCCTGCTGCCGATGCGCCTCACGTATGGCGCCATCGAGGGCAGCCCCCGCCTCCGGGCCGCCATCGCCGCGCTGTATGAGCGCGCCGCGGCCAGCGACATCTTGGTCACGCACGGCGCCATCGGCGCCAACCACCTCGCCTACCAGGCGGTGGTGGAGCCTGGCGACATCGTCGTCAGCATCGTTCCCACGTACCAGCAGCACACGTCCATTCCCGAGAGCCTGGGTGCGCGCGTGCGGCCGCTGCATTTGCGCGAGATGAACGGCTGGCTGCCAGACCTCGACGAGCTGCGTGAGCTGGCCGTCGGCGCCAAGGTGATCGCGCTGGTCAACCCAAACAACCCCACGGGCTCGCTGCTTGACGGTGCGACGCTTGACGCCATCGCGGCGATTGCGCGCGAGCAGGGCGCCTGGGTGATTGCGGACGAGGTGTACCGCGGGCTGGACCAGGACGGCGCTGGGACAAGCCCGTCGATGGCAGACCGTTACGAGCGGACGATCGCCGTGGGCAGCATGTCCAAGGCATTCTCGCTGGCCGGTCTGCGCCTGGGCTGGATCAACGCTCCGGCCGCCGTCCGCGAGGCGGCCAACCGCCACCGCGACTACTCCGTCATCAGCGTGGGCATGGTGGACGACCTGCTTGCGTCGATTGCCCTTGAGGCACACGAGGCGCTGCTGGCGCGAAACCGCGCGATCGTGCGTGGCAACCTTGAGACGCTGGACGCCTGGGTGGCGGCCGAGCCGCGCATCTCGTACGCGAAGCCCCGTTCGGGCACGATTGCGCTGCTCCGGCTTGACACCCCCATGACCTCGGAGGCGTTCTGCACGGGCCTCACGGAGACCGAAAGCGTGCTGTTCACGCCCGGCAGCGCGATGGACATGGAGGGCTACCTGCGCATCGGGTACGCCAACAGCCCGCAAGTCCTGCGTGACGGGCTTGCCCGGACGTCGGCCTATCTGGCGACACTTGGGCGCTGAGCGCCCCAGCCGCTACTGCAGGACGGCGAACGCGTCCAGGTCCACCCGCGGCCGCCCGGCTGTGCCCAGCACGGTGATCTTCACCAGATGGCTGCCCGGGGTGAGCGCGGTCTGCCAGGCGACGTAGCGGTACTGCGTGGAGCCGGCCTTGGTGTCCAGGCTTGCCTTGACCACCACGCCGTCCACCCAGATCTTCACCTTGCCGCGGCCGGCGCCACGCGTGATCACGAGGGCGATGCTCTTGGCCGTGACCTTGTAAGTTGCCGTGGCGCTCGTCGCCCGGGACCACTTCTCGGTGGCGCCGGAGTACTTGGCGCTGCTGGCCAGGGTCCACGTCTTGACGTACTTGATCAGGCTGCTGGACTGCTGCGTGAGGCGAGGCGTGAGCAGCGGCCCAACGGCCCATGCGGACGGGTTGCCCACCGCGTCAACCGCGCGGACCTTGAAGCAGACCTTGCCCGTGGAGGGCACCGTGGTGTTCCACGCCACCGAGGCAAGCCCGGACGGCACCGTCAGCGGCGCCCCGAACGCCGCGCAGGAGCCGGTGCTCCGGGCCACCTGGTAGTGGTGGAGCGCGGCGCCGCCCACGGCGTCACCGCTCCACGCAAGCGTGATCGGGATGGCTGTCCCCACGAGCGGTGTTCCCGTCCTGAGCGACGCATCCGGCGCCGCGGCCGTTGGCGTTCCGTCAAGGATTGAGAACAGCGCGGGCACAAACGCAAGCGAGTAGTCGGGTGTCGCCGTCAGGGTCCCCTGGTTGATGTTGTAGTCGCCAATCGCCTCGCCCGGGTCACGCCCGATGGCGCCCACGAGGGTATCGGCACCAACCAGCGTGCCTGTCAGCACGTACGTGAAGGCCGGGTCAGCCTGGCCGTACGTCTTGGACGCCGCGTCTGCGGTGGCGGTGAGGGCCCGCTTGGCCGTGCCCGCGGTCTCCGTGACCGTTGCCGCCACGCTGTAGCTGTCGTTGCCGGCCTGATCCACGCTGATGGAACAAGCGATGGTGCTGCTGGACATCGTGTAGTCAGCGCCGGCGTTGGTGCAGCCGCCTGTGGCGCCGTAGAGCAGCGCGTTGCCTGAGCCGCCACCGCTCGCGGCCACGGTGAACTGGTCACCGTAGTGCGAGGATGCGGGCGGGGGGACCGTCCAGGAGATGACCTGCTCGGTCTTGGTGACCCCGTCCGTCACGGCCAGGACGACGGCCGCCGCCGAGCTTGCGCCCGCGTTGTCGGTGGCGGTCACGCTGATGATGGGGTTGGCTGCCGACCCGTACGTGTGGCTGCCGCTGCAGGTCTGAGCGCCGCTGTCCCAGGTGAGGGCTCCAACGGAGCCGTCGCCCCAGTCGGCCGAACAGGTCACGGTGTCGGACGTGCCGGGATCGAGAACCGTGGTGGCGAGGTTCACCGTGGCGCCGATCGTCGCCCCGCTGCCCGCAGTGGGGGCATCGATGGTCACGCTGGGCGGCGCGTTGTGGACAAAGAAGTCCACGTCCTTGTCAAACTCGCTGCTGGCTCCCGCCCAGCCCTCAACCTTGGCGGCGTACTCGCCGTCCTGAGTGCAGATGGCGTGGACCACAGCGATGGCGCCGCCGGCGCCGACGGGCTGCTGCCCTGAGCCCTCCTGAATGGAACAGCTCCCCGCGGTGCCGTTGATGGGGGTGACGGTCCACGAGGTGGTTGTGGCGGCCGGGTATGGCGCTGCCGACCAGCCAAGAGCCGAGGCATCCAGCGGGATGGCATCGCCTTCGTTGCCAGTGAACGGCGGCGGGGTGTTGCCGCTGCCCACACCGCTACCGCCTGGCGGCGGCGGCGTTGTGGTGGACTGGCAGAGCGGGTCGCTCATGTCCACCAGCGTGTCGCCGTTGTCGTCCGTGCCGTTGTTGCAGGATTCGGGCGGGGTGGTGGAAAGGCTGGCGGACTTGATCATCACGATCGAGTCGAGGACCTGGTCGCTTGTGTCGGCGATGGCGAGCTTGATGTGGTTGGGCACACCGGGGTTGACGGCTGCATGGCAGATCAACTCAACCGACAGGCCGTCTGACTCGATGTTGATGGGGTTGGCCGGCGGGCTTGCGAAGGAGTTGTCGCGGTAGCTGCCGGCATTCACGGTGCTGTTGATCGTGTCAATCGAGACGGGGCTGCCGCCGCCAACCGTCGCGCAGTTGGTGCCGTTGACATAGAAGGCAAACACGTCGTTGAACAGGTTCACCCACTCGAGATACTCGTCCGAGCCGAAGACGTAGGTGAAGTAGACCGTGCTGGCGTTGGGCGTGAAGTCAAACTCCAGCACCGAGGCGTCGTAGGTCATCGGGTTGACGGTTGCGGTGCTTGCGATGAGCGACGTGAGGTCGGCGTCGGAGGCGCCGGTCATCACGCCGGTGGTGCCCTCAGACTTGTTTGGCCCGACGATGTCGGCGACGTTGCCGGTGGAGAGGACGACGCCGTGGTTGAACGAGACCACCGCGGGATCCAGCAGGTCAACCGTCCCGGCCTGTGCGTGGTCACCGGTGTAGGTGACGTTGCTGATCCCTGTGACGCCCGGGCCCATCAGGTCCGTGGCGAGCGCCGTGGCCGACATGCCGATGGCGTTGAGGTCCGTCGTGGTGATCCCGTTGCCAACCGTCGCCGTTGCGGCCTGGGCCGTGTGGGCCCCCGGCACGCCCAGGAGGCCAGCGGTCAGGAGGGCGACGAGCAGTCGCGCAGCGACGCCGCGCGCGGTGCGCGTGCGCACGGTTTGGCCAAACACAGTGAGAGCGCCTCCGGATGGGGCCGTGCACGCCTAGCGGGAGCCGGGCGAACGAGGACAACGGGTTGAACCGGCCCGGGACGCTGAGCCGTGGTTGCGTCTTCGCATGCGCCGTCACGCGAGCGCCGACGCGAGGCGGCAGTTTCTGCCATCCGGTTGACGTCGTCAAGGCAAAGGGCCAAACAAACGGCCAACTGTTGCCAAATGCGCCGGTGTCGTACCGTTTAGGCGTGCAGGACCAGTCGCGGCACGTCCGCGTGCGCCAGTTTGACCCAGCAGATGCGGCCGCGGTAGAGGCCGTGATGCGCCGAAGCTTTGCGCTGGGCGGTCCGGAAGGCGTCACCCTCGAGGAGCACGTGGGCGGGATTGCCGCGCTCTTGGAGCATCCCGAGGAGGCGGCGGTTGCCGTTGCGGGCGCAGGGATTGTTGGCTACACGCACCCTGCAGGCGTCCGTCTTGAGGTGGATCCTGACCACCGCCGTCGCGCCTACGGCCGGCTGCTGCTGGAGGCGGCGCGCGGGATCGCAGCCGCAGCCGGCGAAGAGCGTCTCGAGCTCTGGGTGCCGGTTGCCGGTCCCGGCCGCGCGTTTGCCGAAGCGGTCGGCATGCGCTATCGCTCCAGCTTCCATCTGCTGCGCCTAGCCGCCGGCCAGCCCGTCCCGGTGCCCGACACGCTCGACGGCATCCAGACGCGCTACATCACGCCGGGCGACGACAACGTCGCGGTGGTGGCGCTGCTCAACCAGGCGTTTGCGGACCACCCAAGCCCCATGCGCTTTGACGTGGGGCGCATGGCGGAGGCGCACCGGCGCCCAGACTTCGATCCAACGGACGTGCTCCTCGCTCACGTGGCGGGCGAACCCGAGAACCTCGTCGGCTTCTGCCGCGCAACGGTTGGTCCCGCCGCCGATATGCCGCTGCGCGGCGATATCCGCCTTGTCGGTGTGCTGCCTGCCTACCGACGACGTGGCATCGGCCGCGAATTGCTCCGCTGGGGTGTCGGCCACACACGCGCACGGGGCGCCGAAGAGGTTGACCTGGTGGTGGAGGCGCTGAACGCCGGGGCCATCCGCCTGTACGGGGACGAGGGTTTTGGTCACGTCGCCGAGTGGCCGCGCTGGACACTGGAGCCGGCCGCGCCCGGCTGACCCCCCCCTCGACTGGGGGCGCTTGTGGTCGCCCGCCTACGCCACCTGGGGCAGTTCGCGGGAGTCGGGTGGCCCGGGGTGACGGCGTTGGCTCGTGGAATGCTGATAGATGCGTCCTGTCGGTTCTTGCCCAGCGCAGCCACGAGGTAGAGGTCCTGATGGGTTCAGCACGCAAACGGCATTTGGCCGGCCGTCCAATTGTCCGGACGCTGACGACGGGCCTCGCATCCGCCGCCCTGCTGGCGGCCCTCGTGCCGCCGGCGATCGCTGCCACGCCAGCCGCCCAGGGCGAACCCGTGGGTGTCACCAGCGCCCAGACGCAGATTGTCAAGCTCACCGATACCGCCGGGTTCGCGCCGATTGGCAAGGTCACGGTTGGCCCGGTCACCCTTCACGAGTTTGCGGCCGGGAAGCCCAAGAAGAGCGTGCAGCCCAAGAAGGGCTACTGGATGCCGGCGGCTCCGAGCGCGGCAACGCCAGCCGCGCCAGCCGTGCCCACCATCAGCGCCAGCCGGGTCACTACCCGCAGTGCTGCAACCGGCGGCGACGGGATCACTGGCACCGAGGTGCGCTACGCCTCGCCCGACGGCGCCCGCTGGAACTTCAGCGTCGAGCCCCCGGACATGGGCCTGTGCGTGGGCAACGGCTACGTCGTCCAGGCCGTCAACGGGGCTGTCCAGGTTTCGGACACCAAGGGCAATGAGCTCACGGGCGTTACGCCTCTCAACGCCTTTATCGGTTGGGAACCCTACTATCCCGACGGACCCGGCGTGGGCGACCCGCGCTGCCAGTACGACCCGCAGACGCACCGGTTCTTCATGAGCTGGTACGTCATGGGCGGCGTGACGGTTGATCTCGGGACGCTCATCATGGTGAGCAACTCCAGCAACCCGCTGGGTACCTGGTCGGTGTACGAGCTCCCCGACGGCGGCGACCTCACGCTTGCTGGCTGCACCGTCAGCTGCTTCCCCGACTACCCGCAGTTGGGCGTCGACGGCAACGCCGTCTGGATCACAAACAACGAGTTTGACTTTGGCCAGTCTCCGTCCCCGTACGCGGGCGTGACAGTCTGGGGCATCTCCAAGCAGGCTCTTGTCCGCGGCACGGGCATCAACGCCCGGATCTGGGGCCTGGGCTATTCGGCGGACACCTACACAAGCCTGCCGGTGGCGTTCACCGTGCAGCCCGCGGTCACCCCGAGCGGCGCCTATGACCGCACGGCCGGCGGCACCCAGTACTTCCTCTCCACCGGCGACATGTCGGGGACGTCGGACAACGTGGTGAACGTCTGGGCTGTGACCAACACCAGCGCCATCGTCAGCGGGCACGGCAGGCCCATCATGTCCGCGGTCCGGCTCACGGGCCAGCAGTACGCCTGCAACTGCGCCACCACGTCGCCCGCAGGCGGGGCCATCCAGAAGGACGGCGTCCACCCGCTCGGAACCGACGGCATCTCCGACTCCATTGCACCCGGCCAGCCGCTCAATCGCCTCGACACCAACGACGACCGCATGCACCAGGTTGTCTACTCCGACGGCCTGCTCTGGGGCGCCGCCGGCACGGTTGCCAACGTGAAGGGCAGCACCATTGGCGCCACCATGGCGGTGGCCTGGTGGACCGTGCGCGCGAGCGTCTCGCGCAACGGCACCCTCAGCGCCCGCATCAACAGCCAGGGCTACATCGGCGCCAAGGACGCCTACCTCTGGTTCCCGGCGGTGGCGGTCTCCGGCGGCAACCACGGATATCTGGCCATGGCGTTCTCGGGTCCCAACAACTACCCAAGCGTCGCGTACGCGCAGTTTGGCTCTCGGGCATCTGACACCACCGTCCACATTGCCGCGGCCGGCATTGCGCCTTCCGACGGGTTCTCCGGCTACGCGGAAGCCTCGCGCAATGGCACGCAGCGCTGGGGCGATTACAACGCCGCGGCCACGGACGAGCACGGGCGGATCTGGTTCTCATCGGAGTACATCGGCCAGGACGGCCTGCTGCCAGACCGCGCTGCTCTGATCAATTGGGGCACGTACATCGGCGTGATCCGGCCCGACTGATCCCCGGCCAGCCACTCGCCAATCCTCACGGGGCCTGGAGCAATCCGGGCCCCGTTCGATTCCCACGCCGGGCGTCGCTGCTCCCGGTCGTGGGCGAACGCGTCCATGGACACGCCAAACTACGCCTCTGCGGCAACCTGCGCCAGGACCTGGCTGAACGTCTCGGCCGGCTGGGCGCCTGCCACGCCGTACTTCCGGTTGAAGACGAAGAACGGCACGGCCGAAATGCCCAGCTCTGCGGCCTCGCGCAGATCCGTGAGCACGTCGTTCCTGAAGGCATCGCCCGCCAGCATGTCGGCGGTCTCAGCAGGTTCCAGCCCCATCTCGCCGGCCAGCCGGACCAGCGTTGCGGGATCCTCCAGCAGTTCGCCGTCCACCAGCTGCGCGTGGAGCAGGCGCTCATGGGCAGCGGTACCCAAGCCGTGGGCCTTGGCCATCTGCAGCACGCGGTGGGCATCAAACGTATTGATCACGCGGTATCGATCGAGGTGGTACTCAAGCCCTTCCGCCGCAGCGGCCTCGGTCATGCGCTGGTTCATTGCCCGCACCTGCTCGGCGGAGCCGCCGGTCTTGGCCATGAGCGAGGCCTCAAGCGTCGTGACGGCGCCGCGCGGCTGGTCAGGGTTGAGCTGGTAGCTGCGCCAGACAACTTCGACATCGGCATCGCCCCCGGCTTGCCGGAAGGCTTCGAGCCCGTGCTCAAAGCGGCGCTTGCCGATATAGCACCACGGGCAGACGACGTCGGACCAGATCTCGATCAGCATCGGCCGATGATAGGGCCACGGTGGGTGGGGCCACTCCGGGGTGAGCCGGGACTGTGGGTCACGATAGGCGCCGACGGCGCGTTCGCCAGAGTGCCCGGCCCGAATTCGCGGGCTCGCATTCCCGTTCTTACGACGCGCGCGGTCTCCGGGGCAAAGTCAGCGACTGCTGTGCCGTTGCTGCCATCCCGGCTTGGCAGGGTGTTCCAACCGGGTTCGCGTGGGCGATCGCAGGCATCACCCGCTGCAATACGGAGAGTGATGCTATCCAGTGCACGCTGCGTCGAGTAGCCTTGCCGCATGCGGATTGGTGAGCTGGCCAGGGCAAGCGGCGTGCCGTCCGCCACCATCAAGTGGTACCTGCGCCAAGGGCTGCTGCCGCGCGGGGAACTCTCGGCGCCCAACCAGGCCGACTATGGCGTGGAGCATGTCCGCCGCCTCCGGCTCATTCGGGCGCTGCTCGAGGTGG
>CAIXZV010000034.1 GCA_903924005.1 uncultured Chloroflexota bacterium
AACGGGGCCATGAACAACTGGGTCAAGGCAATCGCGGTCTCCGGTACGACCGTCTATGCGGGCGGCGATTTCGAGAACGCAGCGGGCATCGCCACGGCCGACCACGTCGCGATGTGGAACGGCAGCGCCTGGTCCGCCCTGGGCTCGGACCTAGCCGGTACGGACGGCGCCATCAAGCCGACCACCAATTCTCCGGCCGTCACGGTCGATGCCCTTGCGGTCGACGGCACTGACCTGTACGTGGGCGGGCAGTTCCTCGACGTCGTCGGCGACGCCCATGCCGACTACATCGTGCGCTGGGACGGGGCTGCGTGGAACGCGATGACCGGCGGCACGACCGGGCCTGACGACGGCGTCATCGCCGGTCCCATCTACGCAATCGCGATCTCAGGAGCGGACGTCTACGTGGGCGGCTCGTTCCAGAACGCGAACGGCATCGCGAATGACAACATCGCCATGTGGGACCACACGGTCTGGTCGGGGCTGGGTACGTACAACGCTGACGGGGCGATCCCCCACAACGTGTGGGCCATCGCGATCTCCGGCACCGATGTCTACGCCGGTGGCGAGTGGCTCGACGCGTCCGGGATGCCAACCGCCGACCGCATCGCGCGCTGGGACGGAGCGGCATGGAACGCCATGGGCTCCAACGGCGCGGGCGATGGGGCCCTCGACTACATGGTGGACGCGCTCGCCCTATCGCCGTCGGGCGCGGACCTCTACGTCGGCGGGTACTTCAGCGACGCGGCCGGCATCGCCACCGCGGACCACGTCGCGATGTGGGGTCCGCCGGTCGTCGTCCGCCGGCCGGACGGGCGGATCCGCCTGGGCACCGGCACCTACGCCGGCAACAACGTCTACAACACCACCGCATCCGGCCAGAGCCGCACCGGCTCGGCGCTGCGCGGGCACACCATCATCTTCGGCATCTCGATCCAGAACGACGGCACCAACGCCGACAAGTTCAAGGTCAAGGCGACCGGCACCGTGACCACCAAGTACAGCGTGAGGTACTACCGGGGCACCACCGACATCACAACAGCAGTCGTCGCCGGCACGTACACGACGTCCTCGCTTGCGGTTGGCGCCACGTTCTCCATCACCGCCAAGGTCCTGGTGAAGTCGACCGCAACGGTCGGCTCGTCGGTCACCCGGCTCGTGACCAGCACCTCGGTTGGCAACACGGCCAAGAAGGACGCGGTGAAGCTCATCGGCAAGCGGAAATAGATCAGCGGAAGCGCCTCCGACCCTGCGGCGAGACCCGCGGCGACCACCGCGACCACCCGGTCGGTGGCGCGTGCGGCGGGGCGGCCCCTCATTTGGGCCGCCTCGCCGCGGCCAGCCACTCGTTGCGGCTTTCGATCGGCAGGTCGTAGGTTCTCATGACGTGTCCGGGTCCTTCCGGGCGCGCCACTTTTGAGCGCTAGAGGGCCCCGGGACCTATGAGGAAACTCACCCTCCTTCACATCCTGGGCCGGGGTACCCGCTCCCCCTCAACTGGTCAAGGGGCGGCAAGGCCTCGGTCAGTGGGCGTGTTGGGCTCGCGCGTGAGGTTCCATGTCACCGTCACGACCTGCGACCCAATCAGTGGGTCAGGCCACGTCATGTGACCCTGCAACTGGAGGTTGGGCGACGTGAGATCCACCCGGCCCCTGATCACGAAGCCGGTGCTGTAGATGTCGTTGGGAACGTCTTGCGTGCCCTCTTTGGTCGTATCCATGAATTTGCAGTTCTTGTCTGAACCGAGATCGTCCTGACGCACCGTGGTGGCCGTTGGCAGCGTGATCTCCCCGTCCGGGGAGACGCGGCTGAACATCATCGTGTACTGCCCGTCGGCCCCGATCTGGAGGAGGACGCCGCCATCCATCGGGAGGTTGTAGCCCCATGTGCCGCTCATGGTGAAGGCTGTTTCTTCGATGAAGTTGCAGCCGCTGTATGTGGAGACCCGAGTGCGCTTCAGGTCCTCCCGAACGTAGCCTCCCCGCGTGGACTGCTGTGCCTCGAGCTGAACGAAGACCGGCATCCCATTGAGGGCCTTCTGGCCGACGTCGGTGCCGCCTACCAGCACAGTGTCGGTGACGTCCAGCGAGGTCCGAGTGGTGGAACTTGCCCTTGAGTTGTGGATGCCCGACGAATCCTGCTCCTCGTAGTTGACCGTCAGCGTGCCGTGCCAGTTCCCGGGCTGCTTGACATGGAAGCTGACCGTCATGTCGGCGCACTCGTCCAGCGTGAACACGAACTGCCACCAGCTCAGCATGATGTCAGCGACCGCTGAGGCAAGGTTGGCAGCGCCGCCGATATTCGGTCCGGATACGCCCGCCTGGGCGGCATTGAGGATCGTCGACATGCTCGGCGGCTTGTCGGTTCGCAGATGGGCGCAGACGCGCACCGGGGCCGTCACCTCGCGGCCGGGGTGGTCGGACTCCTGCTCTGGCAGGATCTCGACGATGACGGTGTCTTCACCGCTGTGGGAGTTGCGCCTGTGCAGTTTGCGCTCCCATCGGCCCGTTGCCACCGCGCCAACGTCGCACGAGGGCAGGAACTGGCAGCCGTCAAACGTGGCGTGCGCGTTGCCGTCGGTGATCTCCCATGCCACGCGCCAGCTCGAGGTCGCGTCGCCGATGTCGACAAGGTCAGACGTGACGGGGATGCCCAGCAGTCGGGCGCACTCCTTGAGGTTCGTGGTCAGGGGACTGTTGTTGCGGTCGGCCACCGCCTGGTCCCACGCGGCGTCCGGGATGCCGGCGGTGAAGAACGCAGCCACGGGTGCGTTCACCCCCAGCGGCTTGTGCATCGAGGTGGGCTCGAGCCGGAGCGTCAACTCGGTGCTGTGGTAAAGCAGCCACAGAGCCTGCACGCGATAGATGACGCCGAGTGCGTCGAACGCCGCCCCAACGCTCCTGGCGGCGTTGGGGGAGACCCCCAACATGTCCCTGATGTTGGCCTCGGCCAAGGCCTTGATCGCTTCGCTTGAGGTGAAGGTGAACACGTCGGTGATCACCGGGGCTTGGCGTTCGGCCAACCGCCTGACCTCTCTGCATAGCGCGGGGTCCAGCGTCGCGGCAACTGCCTGGGTACCCGGGCCACCGCTGTAGGCCGTTGACGCAAGCACGATCGCGGGTCGGCTTGCGGTCTGCTGCGCGGACACGGCGAGGGTGGTTCTGAGGCCCGCCACCAGCAAGGTGATATCGAGCGCCCCCAGCTGCAGGTGTGACGGCACAAATTGCTCACGCAGGTCGATCGGGTCGTCCTGGCGGGCCGCCAGTTCGGCGAGGTACAGAGCAGGCGCCGTTAGCGCGGTCATCGCCGGGTCGTCACTCGGGTAGTTGTCGAGCGAACGCTTGACCCAGCTCGTCAGCACCTTGGATAGGCGCAGCCCTTGGCCATCCAGATTCATGTCGCTGGGCTCAATCGTGCTGGGGCTAGGCGATGCGGCAGGTTGGGACAGCTGGTCCAGGAGCTTCTCGTTGGGCGGCAGGAGCCCCAATCCGCCGAAGGTCTCGGCGAACTGCGCAAAGTTGACGTGTGACAGGCTTGCGCGCGACTGGGCCTCATACGCCATCGCCGCCAACTGGTCTGTGCCGACATAGAGCCCGGCCATCGACTTGGCGGCGGTCGCCGGATCGTCCGAGATGACGACGCCGGAGCGCTCCAGCACGGCGCGGGTGGCGGCAATCGCAGCCTCGGGCGTGGCGCCATCGATGATCGCGTCAATCGCGCTGACGATTGGCTGCGGGAGCGGGACGCGCGCGGTCGGCGCCTCTGACGCGGTCGGGAGACCGGACGCCTCCTCCGACGAGGCCGGGGTTGGGAGGCCGGACGTCGCGACGGGTCCTGAGGTTTGCCGCTGGTTTGGCGACGCACTGGGCGGAGTTGGCACCGATGCCTGACAACTTGCCAAGAGGCTCAAGCAGAGCAGAACGGCGATGACGCGCAGGCGATAACGCCTTGACTGGTTCATCGTTCACCCCTCTGCCGAGTGCGGGAACCCGCGCGGAGCGGGTCTGCTCGAGCAGCCTCGCACGCAACAGTACATGGCCACATGCGGCCACGAGCCCCAAAGTGGCCAGTACATGACAAGAGCCGAGCTCGGATTAGGAGGCGCCGCGATGCAGCCGCGACAGCGAGGCGGTCCTGACCATCGGTACCACCTGCGGTTGCGTTTCGCGACGACATGGTTGACCGTCCACAACGTTTCGGACAGCTGGGTTCTGATAGGCGTGACAATGCCTGCTGGCCCGGCGGTAGGACCGGCGCGAGTTCCGAGTGAACGGCTTGACACCATCTGGTGCCGGCTGACTCGCCGCACGGAAGGTCTCATCGGCGACAGACTCGGGCGTCACCGTTGGTGGCCGCGTGGCCTGAGCGGCAACGGGCATGTCGTGGAGACTGGCACGCCTTGGAAGCGAACGGGGAGCGCTCGATGGACAAAGATGGACGCGATGCGCTGAATGCGGACAGCGCGGGCGAACCCACAAGCGCCGGCCGGGCAAGGCACCGGGTCGCAGGCTGTACGGCGCTCGGCTGCACGGGCGTCCTCGCGTTCGGGGCGATGGTTGGTGTGGGTCTGGCGAACCACAACGACGCGACGGGCGAGACCGATGCCGGCAATGTGTTGATGCTCCCCGCGGTGGCGTTCGTCCTCATCGCGGGGTGCTCGATCGCCTACCGGATTTGGCAGCCAAAGCAGTAGATCGGGGTGGCGCATCCGTTCCGGATGCTGTCGGACGCGCCAGCGAGGCGGCTTGACCGCGGATCACGCGTGCAACTCCCGTGACTCCAGATCAGGTTGTTGGAGATCCGTCGCCTGGGAAGGTCCGGATCAGGTCCGCAATCGCTGGCGCACAGCAGTTGTGCGTTTTGCGTGAGAACGACCACTCTCCTATAGTGAGAATGACCATTCTCACTATAGGAGACCCCCGTGCCCGCTCCGCGTCCCCCGCTCCCGCCGTTTAGCGAAGCCACCGCACGCCAGAAGGTCCTCGCAGCCGAGGCCGCCTGGAACACCCGTGATCCAGATCGTGTGGCAGCGGCGTACACCGAGGATTCGGCGTGGCGCAATCGCGGCGAGTTCATCGTGGGCCGCGAACAGATCCGGGCCTTCCTGGCGCGCAAGTGGGAGCGCGAACTCGATTACGTGCTGCGCAAGGACCTGTGGGCGTTTGGGCCTGACCGGATCGCGGTCCGGTTCCAGTACGAGTGGCACGACGCGGGCGGACAGTGGTTCCGCTCGTACGGCAACGAGCTCTGGGAGTTTGACGAAGACGGGTACATGCGGCGACGCGAGGCGAGCATCAACGATGTCGCCATCGCCGAGTCCGAGCGTCGGATCTTCGGGCCGCGAGCCGCAGGCGATGCCGACGGGATCCCGCTTCGATGAGCCCTGCCGCCACCTTCGATGACGTCAGTGCGCGCGCCGCCGTGCTTCGGTCGGCGGCCGCCGTGTTCTACGCGCGCGGCATCGCCGGTGTGGGGATGGTCGACATCCGCGACGATTCAGGGGTCTCGCTGCGCCGGCTGTACGGGCTCTATCCGTCAAAGCGCGACCTTGTTGCAGCCTGGCTGACGGCGCGCCACACGACGTGGATGGCGTGGTTCGAGGGTGCCATCGAACGCAGCCGCGCCGCTGGCGAGGAGCCGCTGCTGGCGGCCTTCGACGCGATTGCGGAATGGGCCGCATCCCCTGGGTACCGGGGCTGCGCCTTCGTCAACTCCGCGGCGGAGACCACCGAGATCGATGAGACCCACCGGCGGATCGTGGCAAGCCACAAAGAGGGCATGCTTGAGTATCTCGGCGCTCTCGCCAGCGCTGGCGGGTACGCCAGGCCAGACCGTCTGGGCCGCATGATCGGGGTGCTCCTCGATGGCGCGATGGCCGAGGCCGCCGTGCTCTCCTCTGTCGAGCCGATCGCCGCGGCACGTGACGCCGCCTCGCTGTTACTGGCGGCCTCTCGATGACACTTTCCGTAGAGCAGCTCTGGCGCTATCCCGTGAAGACCCTTGCTGGCGAACGGCTGACGAGCGCCGAGTTGACCGTTGGCGGCGTCACGGGTGATCGCATCGTCCACGTGCGCGGGCCTGAAGGTGTTAGGACGTCCCGACGGCACCACCGCCTGCTCGGGCTCCACGGTTCGCTCGACTCGGCCGGCAGACCGCTCGTTAACGGCCACGCTTGGGACTCGCCGGAGGCGCTTGATCTTGTGCGCGCGGCCGCGGGCGCTGATGCCTGGCTCTCTGCCTACAGCGGCCCAGAGCGCTTTGACGTCTTGCCGTTGCTCGTCGCCACGGATGGCGCGGTAGCGGCATTCGGCCGAGACGTGCGGCGACTGCGCCCGAACATCGTGATCGCAGGAGTTGAAGGTCTGGCTGAGCGGGAGTGGCCGGATGCGGAGCTCCACATCGGCGATGCCGTGATCCGTCTCGACTCGCTGCGCCCGCGCTGCCCCATGACCACCGTGGACCCCGACACGCTCGAGCGCGACCCGCAGGTCCTCAAGGACATCGGTCGCAGGTTCGGTGGTCGGCTCGCGCTCAACGCCGAGGTGCTCGTTCCCGGCACGATCCGCGTCGGCGATGAGGCCCGGCTGGTCTGGCCATAACCGGTGGCGCGGGCGGCGACCCTCGCCCGCTGAGCTCGCCTCCCTCTCGTGCCGGGTGCGCGGGCTGGGAGCGGGCGCGCGTCCCGGCAAACGAGCGCCAGAGCACGAGCACGCCGATCACGATCGCGCCGACGCCCCAGTCGTCGAGCAGGGTGACCATCGGGCCGCCGATCAACCAGATCGCGAGGAAGCCAAGTCTGGTCGGGTGCCTGGGTTCCAGTCCCCGGCGGCGTTTCTGACGTGCGTCTTCTCCTCCCCGCGCCCGCGCTGCCGTGGCGATCGGCCCGCGTGGTTGCGGGCGCTATCAGGACGGCGGACCCGACGACATTGCCGCCGTGATCGGCGCGTACTTCCGGCGGTAGGCGGCCGGGGTGAGACCGGTCGTGCGCCTGAAGAGTCGCCGGAAGAACGTCGGATCCTCATAGCCAACCGCATACCCGATGTCGTCAACCGCGTCCGAGCCGGTCTCGAGCAGTTGGCGGGCACGCTCGACGCGCAGCGCGTGGACGTAGTCGATCGGCCGCTGGCCCGTCGCCGCCTGAAACCGCCGCGCAAATGTGCGCGGCGTCAGGCCAGAGCGCTCCGCCATCGCCGAGACGGGGTTGGGCACCGAGCAGCGATCATCGATCCACCCCAGGCAGTCGCGGATCACCGCGTCCTGCGTGCGGACACGCCTCGTCATGGCCGCGAACGGCAATTGGCCATCCTCGTGACCCCCGAAGAGGTAGACCTTCGCGGTCCGCGCCGCCTGTTCCGGGCCGCAGAAGCGCGCGATCAGGTGGAGGGCCAGGTCCTGCCAGGACGTGACGCCGCCAGCCGTGATCACGCCCTCGGGTTCGCTCGACCGATCGAGGATCGCCCCCGGCAGGAAGCGGATCTGCGGGTAGGCCTGGGCAAACAGCTCCGTGTACGCCCAGTGGCCAGCGCAGGTGCGGCCGTCGAGAAGGCCCGACTCGGCCAGCAGCAGCGAACCTGTGCAGACGGTGGCGATCACCGCGCCGCCGGCGTGCATCCGCCGGAGCCAGGTGGTCTCAACCGCGTACTTGCCGCGGGGCGGGGTATCGATGGGCGTGTACATGTCGCACACGACCACCACGTCCGCTTGGTCGACATCGGTGATGGCGGCGTGCGGTTCGACCAGGATGTTGCCGAAGCAGCGGAGCGGCGCCGCCGAGGCCGCCACAATCTGGACATCAAGCAGCGCTTCACCCGGTTCCGCCGCAGTCATGTCGGGCCACATTGGCCCAACGGTACCGAGCACGTCGTAGAGCCCGTACAGGACGGACGCCGACGTCTCGGGGGCGACGAGCAGCGCGATCTTCGGGCGCCGGGTGTCTGTCATATTTGCCCCGGTCTAGTTGGTTTTGCCTCTTCCAGCATGGCAGACAAGCCCCGACACTGCAGGCAGCAGGCCGACTCGGCCTCAGGAGTTGAGGAGCAACCGCCATGCCGCTCAGCGCAGCGACGATCGATAGGCTCAGGACCGCCGTGCGCGGACGGGTGCTTGCGGGCACCGACGCTGACTTCGACGACGCCCGCCGCGTGTGGAACGGCATGATCGACAAGCGGCCGCTGGTCATCGTCCAAGCGGGCAGCGTGGACGACGTGGCACCGGTGATCGCGCTGGCCCGCGAGACGGGGCTGCCGCTCGCGATACGGGGTGGCGGGCACAACGTGGCCGGCAACGGCACGGTGGACGGCGGGATCCTGCTGGACATGGGAGCGCTCAACGGGATCGAGGTTGATCCCGACGCCCGCCTCGTGACGGTCCAGGCGGGGGCAACGCTTGGCGACATCGACCGTGCGACAGAGCCGTTCTCGCTGGCCGTGCCTGTGGGCGTTGTGTCGGGGACCGGGATTGCCGGGCTCACGCTGGGCGGTGGCGTGGGCTGGCTCGCCCGACGCTATGGCCTCACAATCGACAACCTCGCGGCGGCGGATGTCGTCCTCGCAACCGGGGAGCGGGTCCAGGCAAGCGAGACGGAGCACCCGGACCTCTTCTGGGGCCTCCGCGGCGGCGGCGGCAACTTCGGGGTGGTCACGTCCTTCACCTTCCGCGCCTATCCGCACGGCCCCGATGTCCTCGCCGGCACGCTGGTCTACGAGCGTGCGCGGTGGGGGGAGGCACTGCGCGCCTGGACCGGGTGGTGCGCGACCGCACCCGACGAGATCACGACGCTGATTACGTTCATGGTCCCGCCCGCTGACTGGGAGATGGGCGATCAGGTGCTGATGTTCCTGGGCTTCGCCTGGGCGGGATCGGACCGCGGCGAGGGTGAGGCCGTGATCGGCCGACTGCAGAACGCCTGCCCGCCCGACGTGGCGGTGACCGATCCGACCCGCTGGGTCACGTTCCAGTCCGCGTTCGACACGGCGATGCCGAAGGGCGTCCGGGCCTACTGGCGCAACGCCTGGTTTGCAGACATGGACGACCAGTTGATCGACGTGCTGGCTGTGAACTGCGGAGCGCAGGCGCAGTTCGGTACCGCGGTGGACCTGCACCACATGGGCGGCGCATTCGGCAGGGTCCCGGAAGACGCCACCGCGTTCCCGGATCGTTCCGCCGGGTTCTGGCTCAACATCTACGGGTTCTGGCCCGATGCAGCGGATGACGCTGCTCGGATCGCGTGGGTCAAGGACTTCTCGGACGCCGTCCGGCCGCGGGCGATGGCAACCCAGTATGTGAACTTCATGGGCCACGAGGACGATCCCGCCGTGCGGAAGTCGCTGGCCGTGTACCCGGCGGCGAAGCTGGCGCGCCTCGTTGCGCTCAAGCGCCGCTACGACCCCGAGAACCTGTTCCGGATCAACCACAACATCCCGCCCGACGCCTAGCGCACGCGGAGCGCCGCGCTGGAGGCGGCGGCTGGGCCGATCAGCCGGCGTCGAGGAGCTCGAGCACCGGCGCCATCGCGTCGAGCGCCTCGATCGTCGGCGGCCACAGGATCAGCTCCAGTTGCGAGTAGCCGGCGAGGCCGAACGCCCGGAAGGCGTCCGCGATCTCCTCGGCAGAGCCCCGGACGGGCACGCCCATGACGTCAGCGGCCCCCGTGACCTGCGTCGGCTCCACGATGATGCCCGCCGAGCGGCCGATCGTTGCCGGGTCTCGCCCGGCCGTCTCGCACGCCGCGAGCATGGCGGCAAGCCGCGGCCCGAACTCCGTGAGGTCGCTGCGCTCCTCGACGTACCAGCTCCAGATGTCCGCGTGACGCACGGCCAGCTGGAGCATCTTGGGGCCCTTGGCGCCCATCATGATCGGGATGCGCCCTGGCCTGGGGCCAACCGGACGGTGCTCGAGTTCGCGGGCGGCGTGGAAGGCGCCCTCGAAGTCCGCACGACCCTTGCGCAGGAGCGGGACGATGATCTCGACAGCCTCCTCGAAGCGGCCGAACACGCGGTCCTCGGGCAGGCCGAACGCATGGGCCTGGCGGCCGGCGTGTCCAGAGCCGAGACCCAGTACGAAGCGGCCACCGCTGATCTCGTCGATGGTCTCCACTGCCTTCGCGGTGATCCCGGGGTTGCGATGCAGGGCGGACAGCACCCAGGTCCCCACCTTGATGCGCGATGTCGCCGCGGCGACGGCGCCCGCCATCGCGACGCACTCCCACCAGCCGTGGGCGGGCCCGTCTGCCGAGCGCCAGAGCAGCTCGTCTGCAACCCAGACCGTGTCGAGACCGAGCGCCTCGGCCCGGACGGCGAGGTCCCGGATCTCCGTCCAGCGGGCCGTCGAGCCGTCAACAAAGGACTCCCCCATCGGGAGCACGAGACCGATCTGAAGCGATCGCATGGGACCTCCGCCTCGCGGGCAGTTCTCGCCTGGAAAGACCGGTGTCGCCGTCAGTCCTGTGCCGCCTGCGTTCCGTTCCCGCTCGCGGCGTCGACGATGATCCTGAGCCGACCATCGGTCTGCCGCTGGTAGACGACAACGTACTTGCTTTCGCCGCCCGGACCGACGATTCGGCCGATGTCCATGACGATCGAGCCGTCGGCGATCACCTCGTCGGTCATGAAGCGCAGGTTGGCCGGGCCACCGGACACCATGTCCCGGAGGGCAGCGTCAACCGGCGCGCGCCCGCGGAGGATCGGCTGGCCGTGGAACAGGAGCCGAGCATCGTCCGCATAGAAGCCAGCCAGCCGCTCCGCATCCTGCGTCGCGAAGGCGTCGCCAAACCCGGCATTGATCGCCTCCAGCTCGTCGCGAACCGTCACGCTGTCACCTCCGCATCGAACGCCTGAAGTACGCACCACGAGGATCAGGCAGCGCCAAGAGCCCAGAAGGCTTGGGGCATGTTGATCGTTGTCGTCTTGAAGTTGCCGGCATCCATTCCGTTCGAGCCGGGCGCGGGCACGAACGAGAAGCAAGCGGCGCTGCCGCGGGGGCAAGCAGCGCCACTACCGGGACGAAGGGGGGCTCGTCGCATCCGGTTCTCCTGTTGGGACGCCCGGCGGCCGGAGGCCGGCAGATCCACGGGCAGTCTACGCGCAGGCCGCAAACGCTTCTGCCACCGCGATCCGGACCATCGACACGCTGAGCGCTGCGTTACCCCACCGGCAACATCGTCAACTGGCAGCCCGTGGGCAGGCGGGGCGCATACTCCTGCCATGCGCATCCTCATCGTCG
>CAIXZV010000035.1 GCA_903924005.1 uncultured Chloroflexota bacterium
GGATGTGGTGTCCATCGCCGGCGTCTCAGGCGCTGTGGAGGACTTCAGCCTGCGGCGCACCACGCTCCGGGACCTCAACGGCGTTGTCCACACGGTGCCCAACGGCGAGATCCGCGTGGCGTCCAACATGACGCGTGTCTGGGCCCGCATCAACCAAGATGTGCTTGTGGCCTACGGGACCGACATCGAGCGCGCCACCGGCGTGGTCAACGACGTGGGTCACGCGATGATGGCGGACCCCGCCTGGCGCCGCCGGATCCTGGAGGCACCGCACGTGGAGCGGGTGGAGGCGCTGGGCGAGTACGGGATCACGCTCAAGATCCTGGGCAAGGTCCGGGCGCCGGAGCAGTGGGCCGCGGGTGGCGAGTTGCGCAAGCGGCTGCTGGCCGCGTTCTCCACGCACGGCATCGAGATCCCGCGCCCGCAGCGCGTGGTGCTGGACCGATCCCCGGAGTCCAACGCGCCCGTCGGCGCGCCCACGGATGACGACCTCTCCGCCGGAACAGAGTAGCCGGCGATCGCCACGGTCCCGCGGCACGCCTCGCGCGTCGTGTCCGGCCTGCGCACGCGTAGAATGACCGGCACCTTCCCGCACAGCCGGAGCAACCCGTGAGCGACGCACCCCAGTCCCAGGGCGGTCCCGAGATCGAGAACCTGTTTGCGGAGACGCGGACGTTCCCTCCCGATCCGGCCTTTGCCGCCGCAGCCAACGCCAAGGCGGGCCTCTACGACGAGGCGAACGCGGACTACGTCGGCTTCTGGGAGAGAGAGGCCAAGGAGCGCATCTCCTGGTTCACGCCGTTTGGCGAGACGCTGAAGTGGGACCTGCCGTTTGCGGAGTGGTTTATCGGCGGCGAACTCAACATCGCCTACAACTGCGTGGATCGCCATGTGGAGCGCGGTCTGGGCGACAAGGTGGCGTATCACTGGATTGGCGAGCCCGGTGACACGCGCACGCTGACCTACGCGGACCTCATGCGAGAGAGCTCCAAAGCCGCCAATGCGCTGCTGGAGCTGGGCGTCCGCAAAGGCGACCGCGTGGCCATCTATATGCCGATGATCCCGGAGCTGCCCATCGCGATGCTGGCCTGCGCCCGCATCGGGGCACCGCACACGGTGGTCTTTGGCGGGTTCTCGGCTGAGGCCCTGTCAAGCCGCATCAATGACTGCGGCGCAAAGGTGCTCATCACGGCCGACGGCGGCTGGCGTCGCGGCAAGAAGGTTGGCCTCAAGCACCACGCGGACGAGGCCGTCACCCAGACCCCCACCATCGAGCACATGCTGGTGGTTGACCGCTTTGGCGACGGCGCCCACATGGTGCCGCACCGCGACGTGTGGTGGCACGACATCGTTGACCGTCAGAGCGAGGTCTGCCCGCCGGTCCCGGTGGACAGCGAGCACATGCTCTATCTGCTGTACACCTCGGGCACCACGGCCAAACCCAAGGGCATCCTGCACACGTCTGCGGGCTACCTCTTGGGCGCCGCGTTCACCCACTGGGCAGTCTTTGACATCAAGCCAGACGATGTCTACTGGTGCGCGGCGGACATCGGCTGGGTCACCGGTCACAGCTACATTGTCTACGGACCGCTGGCCAACGCCACCACCGGGGTCATGTACGAGGGCGCCCCCGACGCGCCCACGTGGGACCGCTGGTGGGAAATCGTGGAGCAGTACAAGGTCAGTGTCCTGTATTGCGCGCCCACGGCCATCCGCGCCTTCATGAAGCAGGGTGAGGCAATCCCGGAGGCCCACGACCTCTCCTCGCTGCGCGTGCTTGGCTCGGTTGGCGAGCCGATCAACCCTGAGGCCTGGCGCTGGTACAAGGACGTCATCGGCGGCGGCAAGGCCCCTGTGGTGGACACCTGGTGGCAGACCGAGACGGGCCAGATCCTGATCAGCCCGCTCCCGGGCGTCACCACCACCAAGCCCGGCTCCGCCACGTTTGGCCTGCCGGGCATCGATGTTGACGTGGTGGACGCCGACGGCAATTCCGTCCCGTATGGCGGCGGCGGCTACCTTGTGCTCAAGCGCCCGTGGCCGGCTATGCTCCGCGGCATCTACGGAGACCCGGAGCGGTACAAGCAGACGTACTGGAGCCGCTTCCCGGGGATGTACTTCGCCGGTGACGGCGCCAAGCGCGATGAGCAGGGCTACCTCTGGCTTCTGGGCCGTGTGGACGACGTCATGAACATCGCCGGGCACCGCATCTCCACCACCGAGGTGGAGTCGGCGCTGGTGGACCACCAGTCCGTGGCCGAGGCCGCGGTTGTGGGCAAGAACGACCCGATTACCGGTCAGGCCATCTTCGCGTTTGTCACCCTCAAGGCGGGTCAGGAGCCGTCGGACGCGCTATCGGTCCAACTGCGAGAGCACGTGGCGTATGTGATTGGGCCAATCGCTCGCCCGAAGTTCCTGTTGTTTGCACCTGACCTGCCAAAGACGCGATCTGGCAAGATCATGCGGCGGCTTCTTCGCGACATCGCGGAGGGGCGTCCGCTGGGCGACGTCACCACCTTGGCCGATGCCAATGTGGTGGATACCATTCGCTCAAGTACCGGCAAGGCCGAGGAGGATTGATCGCGTGCCGTTTGGGTTCCTCAAGCGCCGTCCCGACGACCAGGGGCAGGAGTCGGACGCAGGGCGGGGTGGGGCAGCAGGACGCCCGGCAGCAGGCGCCCGTCTTCGGGGCGTCTCATTTGAGGCGATCAC
Organism: uncultured Chloroflexota bacterium; assembly: GCA_903924005.1. Classification (GTDB taxonomy): domain Bacteria; phylum Chloroflexota; class Limnocylindria; order Limnocylindrales; family CSP1-4; genus CAIXZV01. Next base: position 2,713 of record CAIXZV010000035.1, read on the forward strand.
GGAGGACTGGCGCCTCGCCGGCCAGATGGACATTGACGGGCGCCTCTCAGATGCCCTGAACCGTGGCCAGAAGCTGGCGATCCACGATGTCCGCTGGGGTTCGCCCGAGTCTGGCGCCGTTCTGGAGCCCGCGCCGGGCTTCCAGAGCGTGGACCCGTACGACCTGATCCTCGTCACGGCGGGGGACGAGAGCCTGCCGCCGCTGACCGACGCCGAGCGCGCCGCGCTGGTGATCCAGAAGACACCGTTCGAGGTTGCCCTCGAGGTGCCTCCGTACCGCGTGGTGGGCACGGTGTACCTGTTCCCGGGCTCCGGACCGGATCGCCTCATGGACCGGTCTGCCGGGATGTTTCTGCCTGTGACAAACGCCTCTGCGACGCTGGACGGCGTCAAGGTGACCGATCCTGACGCGGATGTGCTCCTGGTCAACCGCTTCTACCTCCGGGGCGTGGAGCAGGTAGAGCGCTCGTAGAGCGCTAGCCGGCGGCGGAAACTGCAGGAACTGCGGAAACTGCAGGAACTGCCGAATCTGTAGGGCAGGCAAAGCAGCACGAAGGCCGGCGGTTTGCCGGCCTTCGATCGTGTCCTGGGCGCCAGTGTGCCCAGTCTTGGGTTAGTGCTCGGTCTCGGGGTCTAGCGTCAGCACGGAGATGGCGCCCTCGGCTGCACCCGTGATCTCGGCGACGAAGCCCGGCAGCGCGGCAATGGCGGTGTCGAACGCCACGTCCCTGCGGTGTGACGCGTGGAACAGGAACTCCCCGTCCGGCCCGGATGTGACCGTGACGGCAGACACGCCCGGCAGGCGACCAAGCGCGCGACGGAACGACGCGACGCTCGCCACCGATACGAGCCCCGTGACGATGATCTGGGTGGACTTCAGCTCGGCTCCGGGGTCAACTGCAGCCGGGGCGGGAGCAGGAGCCGGGGCGGGAGCCGGAGCGGGCGTGGCCTTCGCGGGCTTTGGTTCCTCGACGGCGGGCTCGGATGCCGCGACCGGCTTGCCAGCCTTGGCCTGCGCAGATGACGGGGCAGCAACGTCGGGCACGCCGCCATCGGCTGCAGCCGCGAGTAGGGCAGCTTCGGCTTCGGCCTCATCGGGTGACCATGCGGGCTCCGCGGCGGCCTCAGCTGATGCGGCATCGGCTGCGCTGAGCGGCATCGCCTGGGCGTTGGCGAGATCGGCCCACGTTGGGTCGGGCACCAGGAACGGATCCAGCGATGGCGGCTCGGGCATCGTCTCGGCAATTGTCGCAAGTCGTGCCGGGTCCTCCTCCGCGAGGAAGTGCTGGAAGAAGTCGTCCATGGTTGCGCGGTAGACGTTGACCGCGGACTCCATGCGGGCGCTGCGGTCTCGGGTGGCTGCCGCGTGACCGGCCAGTTGCTCCTCGAGCAGGTGCTTGCGTTCGGCCGTCCGGTTGTCCAACTCGGTCTTGATCCGCGCAGCCTCGGCTTTGGCCCACTCGCGAATGTCAGCGATGTCTTCCTCGGCGCGGAGGCGGAGCGCGGCGGCGCCTTCAACCAGCTGCTCTTGGATCTTTTGCGAGACACCCTGGGCCTCGTCCGCAACCACCGCCAGTTGGGCATCGCGGGCGGCCTCGCTGGTGCGCCGGATGGCGGTGGCAAGATCCGCGGCGAGACGGCTGAGCCGACGGCCCGGCGTCGGGCCGGGCACAACGGCGGCACCGTGGTCTCCGCCGGGCGACCGGACTTCGAAGTCGGTGGCCGGCCAGTCCACGTTGCGGGTGTCGGTCGTGGCCATGGTTTGGTGATCCTCTGCGGCGTGTTGCTGTCGCTCTTACGCACCATATGCCTCGTGTCTGACTTCGGGGCAGTCGCCGGACGTACCAATCGGGCAGCCCGGAGGTACCGAACCACCTCCGGGCGCCACACGACCTACCATGGTGGCGTGCAGGAACCACGAGAATCCCAGCCGCCAATCACTGCGGCGGCGTTTGACGGCCTGCCGGGCGTCGCCGACACGCTTGGGCGTGCGCTGCGCGATCTCCGCATCTCGGTGACGGATCGCTGCAACTTCCGCTGCCCCTATTGCATGCCGGCCGAGCTCTTCGGGCGGGACTTCGCGTTCTTGCCGCACGACCAAGTCCTCACGTTTGAGGAGATTGCGCGCCTGGCGGCGGTCTGCACCTTCCTTGGTTTTCGCTAACTGCGGATCACGGGTGGCGAGCCGCTTGTTCGGCGGGATCTCCCGGTGCTGGTGGGGCAGTTGGCGACGCTGCGGGGTGTTGATGGCGAGGCAGTGGACCTGACGCTCACGACAAACGGCTCAGGGCTTCGA
>CAIXZV010000036.1 GCA_903924005.1 uncultured Chloroflexota bacterium
CCGATGAGGCCGGCCTTGGCTGCGCTGTAGTTGGCCTGCCCTGTCTGCCCAGCCTGGCCCGAGACGCTGGTGATGTTGATGATCCGGCCGCCGCGGGCCTTGAGCATGGGCCGCGTCACCGCCTTGAGCGCATAGAAGGCGCCCGAGAGGTTCGTGTCGATAACGTCAGACCACTCGTCGCCGCCCATGCGCATGATCAGGTTGTCGCGGGTGATGCCGGCGTTGTTGACCAGGATGTCAATCTTGCCAAACGCCTCGAGCACGGCCTTCACCATGGCCTCGGCACCCTCGGCTGACTTGGCGTCAGCCTGAATGGCCAGCGCGCGGCAACCAAGCGCCTCAACCTCGGCCACGGCGGACGCTGCTGCCTCGGCGTTGCCGCGGTAGCTGAACGCCACGTCGGCGCCCTGGCGGGCGAGGCGCAGAACGATCGCCCGGCCAATGCCGCGGGAGCCCCCGGTCACAAGCGCAGCGCGTCCGGTCAGGTCGATCATGGATTGGAGCCTCCTGGGGTCCCGCCTCGGCGGGCGTGGTCAGCGGGTCTGGTGGGCGTGCTCGGGCTCGCCCGGCACAACGTCAGAGAGGTCAAGGTGTCCGGGCAACGGACGCGCCAGGATCTCGGCCAGCGCCGCCGGCACGGGATCCACGGAGTCCCAGTCCACCGGCGGGCGGACCGAGATGTCCTCGGGGCGGACAGCAGCGTCGCCGACGGGGCCGCGCGCTGGGTCGGCGGTCCACTCGGTGGCGATGGCCCCGGAGGTGAACCCGGCGCCAAACGCAACCATCACGATCTTGTCGCCGGGCTTGATGCGCCCGGAGTTGGCGGCCTCGGCAAGGGCAAGCGGCACGGACGCGGCAGAGGTGTTGCCGTACCGGTCTACGTTCACAAAGAACTTGTCCATCGGCAGGTCGAGGCCCTTGGCGACGGCCTCAATGATCCGGACGTTGGCCTGGTGCGGGATGATCAGGTCAATGTCGTCCTGCGTCCAGCCGGCCTTGGCAACCGCGGCAAGCCCCGTGGACGCAAGCGTCCGTGTGGCAAACCGGTAGGTCTCCTTGCCCTCCATGCGGATCTTGTGCTGTCCGCGCGAGAGCGTGTCGTATGAGGGCGGCGCCTTTGATCCGCCAGCCGGCAGCCAGATCATGTAGGCGCCCTGCGGGTCAGTGGTGAGCTCAATCCCGGTTGTCGCGGTGGGCTCGCCCGAGGCGGAGAGCACAACCGCGCCCGCGCCGTCCCCGAAGAGGATGCAGGTGCCCCGGTCCGTGTAGTCCAGGAACCTCGTCAGGAGCTCCGCGCCAATGACAAGAACGTTTTTGGCCATCCCGGCGCCGATGTAGGCGGAGGCTGTGGCATAGGCATACACAAAGCCCGAACAGGCGGCTGCCACATCGAAGCACGCAGCCTTCGTGTTGCCGATCGCCTCCTTGACCAGCGCGGCTGTGGAGGGCATCCAGTAGTCCGGCGTGAGCGTGGCCAGGATGATGATGTCGATGTCATCGACATCGAGGCCAGCTGTCTTGATGGCGCGCAGCCCGGCGATGGCGCCCATGGACGCCGTGCTCTCGTGGGCGGCCGCAACGCGGCGCTCGCGGATCCCCGTGCGGCTGACGATCCACTCGTCGGAGGTGTCCACCATCCGCTCGAGATCCGTGTTGCTCAGGATCTGCGCCGGCGCGTACCTGCCCCAGCCGGTGAGCCGAACCGCGGGCTGCTGGCTGCTCATGCGCGCTCAACCTCAATCAGCGGCTGCTTGGCCTTGACCAGCTGCCCGTTCTCCGCGCAGATGCGCGTGACACGACCAGAGAGGTCGCTCTTGATCTCGTTGAACAGCTTCATCGCCTCGATGAGGCCGATGATCTGGCCCACCTGCACGGGGTCGCCAACCGCGACGTACGCCGTGGCGCCCGGCGATGGGGCCCCGTAATAGATGCCGGTGAGCGGCGCCTTGACCGACGGCTTGGCCGGAGCCGGAGTCCCGGGGGCGGCGGCTGGCGCCGTGGCGGCGGGGATGGACGCCGGGTTGCCACCGGCGGGACCGGCCGCATCGGCTGCGACAACGTCAACGGCGGCCGGGGCAGCCACCGTTTGTCGCTCGAGGGCCGCTTGGGAGCGAACGACGATTGTCGTGCCGCCCGATGAGAGCTCCAGCTCGCCAAGCTCTCCCTGCTCGAGAACGGCGGCCAGACGGTCAACCAGCTCAAGCAGCGGCGCGTTGTCGGTAGGCTGGCGGTCCACGGGCACCTCCTCGCCGCTCATGCGTCCCACCGGCGGAACACGACAGCCGAGTTTTGCCCGCCAAAGCCAAACGAGTTGGACACTGCCGCTCGCAGTTGGCGCCGGGTGGCGGTGTTGGGCGTCAGGTCAAGACCCGCGGCGTTGTCGTCCGAGTTTGCGAGGTTGATGGTTGGGGGGACAATCCCGGTGCGCAGCGCCATGATGGTGGCGATCGCCTCAATCGCCCCCGCCGCGCCAAGCGTGTGGCCAAGCATCGACTTGTTGGCGGTCACGGACACGTTTGGCGCGTGATCACCAAAGATCGTGCGGATTGCCGCAAGCTCCGCCTTGTCGCCCTCAAGCGTGGAGGTGGCGTGGGCGTTGAGGTGGTCAATCTCGTCGGGCAGCATGCCCGCCTTCTCCAGCGCACGCCGGACGGCGCGGACTGCGCCAATTCCGCCCGGTGCCGGCAGCGTGATGTGCGAGGCGTCCGCGGTGGCGCCGTAGCCCACCAGTTCGGCCAGCGGCTCTGCACCGCGCCCAAGCGCGTGCTCAAGCGACTCGAGGATCAGGGCGCCGCCGCCCTCCCCAATGACGAAACCGTCACGGCCCTGGTCAAACGGCCGCGACGCCTGCTCGGCGTGGTCGTTGCGGGTGGAGAGCGCCTTCATCGACGCAAACCCGCCCACGACGGCCTCGTGGATACCCGCCTCCACGCCGCCCGCGATCATGAGGTCCGCATCCCCGCGGCGGATGGTCTCCCACGCCTCACCAAGCGCATGGCCACCCGACGCGCAGGCGCTGACGGTGGCGAAGTTGGGTCCAAGGGCGCCGGTGAGAATGGCAACCTGGCCCGCGCCCACGTTGACGATGCCCATCGGGATGAAGAACGGCGAGATGCGGTCGGGGCCGCGCTCCGCCATCAGCACAACGTTGTCGAAGAGCGTGTTGGCGCCGCCAAGCCCGGAGCCGATGATCACGCCTGTGCGCTCGGCGAGGTCGCCGTCGAGGCGGCCGGGGAGGCCTGCGCTGTCGAGCGCCTGACGCGCGCTCCAGAGCGCGAACTGGATGTACCGGTCGGTCCGGCGCATCTCCTTGCGGTCCAGGATGGACGACGGGTCAAAGTCGCGGACCTCGGCGCCAATCCGTGAGGGCAGCCGAGACGGGTCAAACGCCTCAATCGTGCGGACGCCGGAACGCCCGGCGACCAGGCCATCCCATGTGGACGCCACGTCATGACCCAGCGCCGTGACCATGCCCATGCCGGTGACGACGACGCGTCGGGGGCGGACCGGCCAGGACCAGCTCATCGGACCAGCTTCCCGGTGCGCACCGTGGCCGCACGGTAGACGTCGCCCGGCAAGCCGCGGGCCGAGATGGCGTTGGCCACGGACAGGGCGTCAAACGGCGTGCGCTTGATCTCCGCGGTGACGTTGCCCTCGTGGATGTCGAGCATCGCCCATGAGGCCGTGGGGTCGCCGTCAAAGACGTAGCCCGCGGACCCGCCGTTGACAATCACCTTGAAGCCGAGATCGCGCACCTCGGGCAGGTGTGTGTGGCCCACGCAGATCACACGTGCGTCGGTCTGCGCGGCGCGCTCGAAGATCACGTTTGCGTCCAGCACCTGGTCAAAGCCGCGTGTCTGCGAGCCCGGTGACGCGTGGACCACGAGGACCAGCGTGTCGTCCGCGGCGCGCATCCGGCGCTCAGACGGCAGGCGGCGCAGCCACTCAAGCTGGTCATCGCCAAGCTCGTCGTGGGCCCATTCAGCGGCTGCGCGGATGGTCTCCGGCACGCCGTCCTGGTAGTGGGGAAAGGCTGAGCCGTAGTCAAAGTCGCCCACGGCAATGTCCGTGTTTCCGGAGACGATCAGGGCGCCCTCAGACTCGAGCAGGCGCAGCGCGTCAATGCAGCCGTTGGGGTTGGGGCCATTCATGACGAGGTCGCCCGCAACCAGCACCGCATCCGGCTTGGCGCGGCGGATCTCCGCGGCCACGGCCTCAAGCGCCGGCAGGTTGCCGTGGATGTCTGAGAGGACGGCGATCCGGGTCATCGCAGGACCCCGGCGGGCGGGATCACAAAGGAGAGGAGACCCTCACAGGCAACTTCGCCATCGACGGTGGCCACCGCACGGCCCTTGCCGAAGCGGCTGCCAAGCTTCTCCATCACAACCTCAAGACGCAGCGTGTCTCCGGGTGAGACGACGCGCTTGAAGCGGACCTCGTCGATGCCCGCAAACAGGCCGATGCGGTCACCAAAACCCGGCTGCTTGGCCACGTAGCAGGCCATCGTCTGGGCAAGCGCCTCAATCTGGAGGACGCCGGGCATCACCGGCAGACCCGGGAAGTGGCCCTGGAAGAACCACTCGGTGGCGGTAACGGCCTTGATGCCGACAATCCGCTTGTTCTCAGGGTCGTACTCGACAATCCGGTCAACAAGCAGGAACGGCCAGCGGTGCGGGATCAGCGCCTCGATCTCGCGCGTGGTGTGGACGGTTCCCTTGGTGGCGGGCGGTGTGGCGGGGTCGGTCACGGGTGGCTCCAACAGTTGGTATCAGGAGTGTGGCGGGTGGCGGCGGCGACGTGCTCGCGGGTGTGTGCAGGGCTGCACGAGGACGCGGGCCACGCGGCCGGGCGGGTCATCCGGGGCGCTCGGCAGCGGCCAGGAATGCCGCACTGCCGATTCGGTCAAGCAGGTTGGTGGTGAACTTGCCGCTGAGGAACGGCTCCGAGCGCAGCAGCGCGCGGTGGATGGCGATGTTGGTGGTGACTCCCTCGACGAGCAGTTCGCTGAGGGCTGCATGGCCACGGGCGATGGCGCCTTCCCGCGTGGGCGCCCAGACGATGAGCTTGCCCAGCAGGGAGTCGTAGTACGGCGGGACGTCGTAGCCCACGTAGGCGTGGCTGTCGAAGCGGACACCGGGGCCACCGGGGGCGTTGAACCGCTCGATGGTGCCTGCACCAGGCCGGAAGTCGTGCGCGGGATCCTCGGCGTTGATCCGGAACTCGATGGCGTGGCCGCGCTGCGGCACGTCCTCCTGGGTGAACCCGAGCGGCTCCCCGGCGGCGATGCGGATCTGCGTAGCCACGAGGTCGATACCTGTGAGCATCTCCGTGATCGGGTGCTCCACCTGGATCCGGCAGTTGATCTCGATGAAGTACGCGTTGCCTTCGCCGTCCACCAGGAACTCGAGGGTGCCCACGTTCTCGTACCCGGCGGCAACCACCGCCTTGATCGCCCGCTCGGCCAGCTCCTTGCGCCCTGCGGCACTCATCGCGGGCGACGGCGATTCCTCAAGGATCTTCTGGTGGCGGCGCTGGATGGAGCAGTCTCGCTCCCAGAGGTGGACGCCGTGGCCGTACTTGTCCACGGCCACCTGGACCTCGACGTGGCGGTTGTCCTCCAGCCACTTCTCGAGATACAGCGAGTCGTCGCCAAAGGCCGCGCGAGCCTCCGAGCGGCAGATGGGCAGCACCGCGGCGAGCTCACGCGGCGAGCGGACCATGCGCATGCCCTTACCGCCGCCACCTGCCGAGGGCTTGAGCAGCACGGGGTAGCCGATGAGCGCAGCCTCAGCCAGCGCCTGCTCCTCATCGGCAAGAAGCCCGGAGCCCGGAACCGTTGGCAGGCCATGCTCGGCGAGCAGCCGGCGGACCTCGGCCTTGGAGGCGAACTTGTCCAGGACGTCTGCGGGCGGGCCGATGAACGTGAGGCCGTGGGCGCGCACGGCGTCGGCGAAGGCATCGTCCTCGGAGAGGAAGCCGTAGCCCGGATGGATGGCGTCGCAGCCCGTCACCAGCGCCGCTGAGATGATCGCTGGCGCCGAGAGGTACGAGCGGCGAGCGTCAGCGGGGCCGATGCAGATGGCCTCGTCGGCGAGCATCGCGGGCAAGGACTCGCGGTCGGCCTCCGAGTACGCGACAACCGCCTCGATACCCAGCGTGCGGCAGGCGCGAAGGATGCGCAGGGCAATCTCGCCGCGGTTGGCGACCAGCAGGGTGTTCAGCGTCTTGAGTTCGGTGGTCATGGCGCGTGGCTTCAGTGGCGGAAGACGCCCCAGCTGGTGGTGCCCTCGACGGGGCGCGAATAGGCGGCCGACAGCGCGATGGCCACCACGGTGCGCGTGTCGCGCGGGTCGATGATGCCGTCGTCCCACAGCCGCGCCGAGCTGTAG
>CAIXZV010000037.1 GCA_903924005.1 uncultured Chloroflexota bacterium
AGCTTCCCCACCGCCGCCAAGTCCACGGACATGCGCCCGTACACCAAGGGCACCCTGCTCCGCGAGGACGAGGATCTCGAGGACGATCTCGAGGACGACGTCGAGGACGAGGGGATCGAGGACATCGGCCACGTCCTGCCGCCGGACGAGACCACCGACGAGGCGTTTGTCGAGGAGACCGACGAGCTCGAGGAGCCGTGATCCCGGACCCCGACGCCTGATGTCGGGGTAGGGTCAGCACGCGGCGGGCACCTGTCCGCCGCGCCTCTGCAACAATCGTCCCATGGCGGATCGCGCGTTCCTGGGTCACGCTGAGCCCGGCATCGTGCTGCCCTACTGGGAGCACCTCGCGCCACCGCCGCCGCCTTCTCTGATTACGGCCCGGCTTGAAGCCGCCTCTGCGCCGGGTGACATCATCCTCGATCCGTTTGGCCGCGGCGGCTGGATTGCCCGCGCGGCCATCGACGCCCAGCGCCGCGCCGTCACGCTTGAGAGCACGCCGCTGGACCGGCTGCTGGCCGAGGTGGTTCTGCGCCCGCCGGACCTGCGCCATCTTGATGCCGCGGTCCAGTCGCTGGGCGCCTCAGCCCGTCGCGACAACTCGCTCAAGGCCTGGATTGCGTACCGCTATGGGACCCGCTGCGCCACCTGCGGGCGGCCGGTGGTGGTGGACGAGTTCACGTGGTCTGCCGAGGGCGGGGAGGGTGATGGCGAGGGTCCAAAGCCAACAGCCCGGCCGGTTGCCAAGCACTATCGCTGCGGCGTCTGCAAGGCGCAGATTGGCGGCGGCGAGAAGCGCGAGGCCCCGCTTGACGCGGCTGACCTCGAGCGCGTGTCCGAAAAGGACGATGCGTCGGTCCGCGCGCTGCTGCGCGAGCGGTTCGCCCCGCCATCGGACCAGGCCGTGCTGCCCGATGAGCTGCTGGACCTCCACACGCCGCGGCAACTCGCCGCGCTTGCGGCGATCCTGGCCCGCATTGAGGGCGATCTGCGCGCGGAGCCCATCGAGGCAGCCCTGCGCCTCGCGCTGCTCCACGCGGTGGCACCGGCGAGCCGTCTAGGCGGGACCGGCGGGCGGATCTCCGCCCTGAAGATCAGCGGCGGCCACGTCAAGGTCCCCGGCGGCGCCACGTGGCGGGAGCGCAACCCGTGGACGGCGTTTGAAGAGGGCGTGCGAGCGGTCCGCGGGCTCATCCAGCGGCTGGAGAGCGGGATCTGGGGTCCCACCCCCGCGCGTCTGGGCGAAGACCTGCGGAGTCTCCAAGAGGGCGCAGCCACGGCGGTCCTGCGCCAGGACAACGCGGCTGGCCTAGGCGCGATCGATCTGGAGCTGGAGTACCTGGCAGCACGCAACGTCCGCCCCCGCGTGAGCCTGGTGCTGGGCACGCTCCCACAGCTTGGGAGCATGGAACGTCTGGCATGGACCTTCCACGGCACGGCTTGGGCGCTGGGCCGCTTCGCCACGGCGCCCCTTCCCTTGGACCTCCTCTACGGAACCCCGCTCAAGCCGTCACGCTCGCGGCAGGTGGCGTTGGTGACGCGCTCGCTGCGGGGCATCGAAGCTGCGCTTGCCCGTGACGCCCGGACCGTCATCCTGCTTGACGACGAGGCGCCGGAGTCTCTGGTCGCCGCGGTGCTGGGCGGGGTGGCCGCCGGCTACCGGCTGATTGGCGCGCGGACGGCGGAGGCGGGCGGTGCTGCGGGGGGCTCCGTGGAACTTGCCCCACCGGGATCGGGGAATGTGCCCGGCGGACCGCGGACGCGTGCCAACGTTGCGCTGCCGCCCGTTCCGGGTGGCGCGGGCGACCCGGATCTGGTGCGCTCCGACCGGCTCTTTGCGCCACCGGAGCGCGTGGTTGATGCGCCGTTCTCCGAGGGCGATGCCGCACGCGCGGTGGTGGACGCCGCCGTGGACGTGGTCAAGCTGCGCGGCGAGCCAGTCAGTTTTGCCGGGATGCTGGGCGAGATTGTGGTTGCGCTTGACCGCACCGGACATCTGCGCCGGTTTGTCCGCCCCGAGTCCGCACCCGGCACGGCCGGCGGTGCAGCGCCGTCGCGCGATGCGATTGCCGCAGCCGCTGGCGGGGACGGCCTGACGGAGGCGCTGCTGACGCTCGTCACCGGTGCGCTGGACGGAGCGGTGGGGCGGCGCCTGGCACGGCTGGACGACGATCGCTGGTGGCTTGGCCAGCGGGCTGACCGCGACGCCGCATCCGTGCCGCTGGCTGACCGTGTGGAGTGGGCCGTGTACAGCCTGTTGTCCACGGCGGGCCCGCTGTCTGAGGCGGCCTTCCTTGAGCGCGTCACCGGGCTCTTCACAGGGTTGGACCAGCCTGACGACGCGCTGGTCCAGGCGTGTCTGGAGAGCTACCGCAGCAGCGCCAGCACGCCCGAACGTCTTTTGACCACCGATGACCTCGTGAGCCGGAGCGCCCAGCACAGCGGGTTGATCGCGCTGCTGGTGGATACCGGCCACCGGTTGGGCTTTCGCTGCTGGGTTGCGGCCCGCCAGCAGGGGCGCCGCCAGAACGGGGTGGCGCTGGGCGAGCTGCTTGACGCCAACGAGCGCAACCAGCCGCCAAGCCTGTCGCGGATCCGCGGCGAGGACCTTGAGGACGTGGACGTGGCCTGGTACATCCGTGGCCGCGCGCTGCTCCTCTGGGAGGTGGAGTGGACCGCGATGCTGGGCGAGCCCATCCTGCGCCGCCACGCGCGCATCCCCGAGGACGAGCGCGTCGTCAGGTTCCTCGTGACGCTGCCGGAGCGCACCGAGCTGATCCGCCACAAGCTCCAGCGCTCGCCGCTGCTGCGCGCGGAATTTGCCCGCGCCGGCTGGCACGTGTTCAAGGCCAACCATCTCCGAGCGTGGGCGAGCGGCACAAGCCCATCACTGGACGAACTTGAGCCGCTGCTGGGTCTCGATCCCTCCATCGAGCGCAACGACAACCAGCTCCCGCTGTTCGGCAGCGAGGAGGGCCCGGCGGGTGCGTCCGGGCGCTCGGCCGCGCTACCCTAAGCGGCAATCCGGCGATTCGCCAGCCACCATGTGAGGTCTCTCGGTGACCCAGTCTGACAGCGCGCCGACGGCGCTTGACGAGATCTCCTCCCGCTTCTGGGAGGAGTACCTGCGGCTCTCGCCCACCACGGCGACGATGTACGGCGACACCCGGTATGACGATCGCCTTGAGGACCCAGGGCCCGATGGCCGCGCCGCCGTGCGTGCGCTCTTTGAGGCGACGGCCGCCGAAGCGATGGCCGTCCCCGAGGCCGGGCTCTCGGTTGAGGACCAGATCACACGCGACATGCTGCGGATCATGGCCGTGAACGCCGTGGAGGAGGACGAGCTGGCCTTCCACGAACTGCGCGTCGTGGACCAGATCAGCGGCATCCAGACAGGGCTCATGCAGCTGGCCCAATTCCAGCCTGCCGACAACCCCGAGCGGCTGGACAAGTTCCTTGCGCGCCTCGCCGCGTATGGACCTGTCATCGACGCCACCATCCAGATCATGCGTGAGGGCGTTGAGTCGGGTCGCACGTCGGCCCGCATCGTCGCAGAGCGCACCATCGACCAGCTCAAGCGTCTTCTGGCCATCCCGCTGGATCAGGCGCTCGTGCCGTCGATGGCACAGGTGGCGTCGGAGGCTGACCGCGAGCGTGTTCGCGACGTGGTCCGCGACGTTGTGTACCCCGCGGACCGCCGTCTGCTGGAGGCTCTGGAGGGTTGGTACCTCGCCGCCACGCGGGAGCAGCCGGGCCTGGTGTCCGCGCCCGACGGCGAGCGGCTGTACCGCCACGCCATCCGCTCCTGGACCACGCTGAACATCTCGCCGGCAGACGTTCACCAGATTGGCCTTGATGAGCTTGCCGCCATCGACGAGCAGCGCTTGGAGATTGCACGCGCCGAGGGCTTTGGCGACGACGTCGCGGCCTATCGCGCCGCACTGGCCGCGGACCTGACCAACCAGGCGTCCACGAAGGAAGAGCTCGTGGCGCGCGCCACCGAGGACATCGGCCGCGCCGCCGCCGTCGCACCCACCGTCTTCGGCCGTCTGCCCCGCGCCGGCTGCGAGGTTCGCCCGGTGGAGGAGTTCAAGGAGACGGACGCGCCCTTCGCCTACTACTTCCCGCCCGCCCTCGACGGCTCGCGCCCGGGTATCTACTACGTCAACACGTACGACCTGCCCAGCCGCGGCTACTCCAAGCTCGCCTCCACCACGTACCACGAGGCCATCCCCGGCCACCACTTTCAGATCGCGCTGGAGATGGAGGACCCCACGCTCAACGTGTTCCGGCGGCTCGGCTCGCGCCTTGTCGGCGGCGCCTACGTCGAGGGCTGGGGCCTCTACTCGGAGCGCCTGGCCGACGAGCTTGGGCTGTACCGGAGCCCCGCTGAGCGTTTCGGGATGCTCGATGCGCAGGCCTGGCGGGCGTCACGCCTGATCACGGACTCGGGCATGCACGGCCTCGGCTGGTCGCGCGAGCAGTCCGTCGCATGGCTGCTGTCCACGGGTCTGTCTGACACAGACGCCAACATCGAGACCGACCGCTACATCGTCTGGCCCGGTCAGGCGCTCACCTACATGATGGGCATGCGCCAGATCCGCGATCTGCGCGCCCAGCTTGAGGCGCGCGACGGCGCCCGGTTTGACCTCAAGCGGTTCCACGACGAGCTCATCGGCCACGGCTCGCTGCCGCTGGCGACCCTCGCCCGCGAGCTGCCGAACTGGGTCACGCCGGCCGACTGAGCTGCCTGTGATGGCCGGCGGAGGCAGTTGGGCGAGCCGCTGGGCGGCTCAACTGCGCACCGCCCGCGTCAAGTCGTCCGCTCCGGGCCCCAGTTGCGCGTTCTTGCGGTGTATTTGCACCGTGCAGCGCGCAGACGCTCCGCTCAACGGCTCGAATGCGAGTGGGCCGCACAGTTCGGCCGTGCAGCGGGTGAGCCGCGAGCTATGACCCCGCGGCGTCCTCGCGCAGCCCTTCGATCCACGAGGCAAAGCGGGCCAGCGCGGCTCGTACGTCTTCCTCCGAGCCCATGACGTCCGCAGGGATCCAGGGCTGGAACCTGTCATCGGCCACGCTGAGGGCGTAGTACACATCCTGGAACTGCTGGCGATCGCGAGGATCGCGAATGTCGGCAGCTTCGAAACGCCCCCAAGCGTTGTTCAGGAGATCCAGCAGCGACGAACGCCCTGCGCGATACGCGGCGACGTCGTCGGCGATTTCCAGCAGGCGTGCGCGCTGTCGGGCGTCCATGGCGGGAGTGTGGCACGTCTCGCCGTGAGAACTGCGCCTACCCTGAGTCACGCCTGACTCGGGTGCCGGGGTCTGACGCTGAGTTCGAGGCACGAACCTCGACTTCGGCCCGCGAACGCTGCTGGCCGATTGCCCAGGTGAGTCAGGCACGACTCAGGGGCAGTGGCACCAGCGTTCAGCTGTCGAACCCCACGCCCAACGCGTCCATCGCGCGCAGGAACAAGGAGCGCTGACCGCCCGCAGCGTCGGCCCCCATCACCGCGTGCCGCATCAGCTCCACCGCCGGGGTCCGGAGCGGCTCCGGCGGGATGGGCACGGGCGTGGAGCGGACAAAGCGCAGGCGCAGCAGCTCGGAGTCCGGGCGCAGCACCTTGTCGCGCAGAATCCCCGCTGCCCAGCGGCTCGCGCCCACGCCAAGGCCTGTGTAGCCCAACGCGTAGTGGACACGCCCACCCAGCACGTCCCCGAAGGTCACCGTGAAGCGCGTGGTGGTGTCGATGGCGCCGCCCCACCGATGGCTGAACCCAACGCCATCCAGCTGCGGGAACGCCTCGGCGAAGTGCCGCTCCAGCACGGCGAAGGTCTCGGCCCGCTGATCGTGCGCCGGCACCACCTGGCTGCCCGGGTGGTAGATGGCGTCGTACCCGCCCCAGAGGATCCGGTTGTCGGCCGAGAGGCGGAAGTAGTGGAACTGGTTGCCCGAGTCCGACATCCCATACCGGCCCGCCCAGCCGATGGACGCGCGCTGAGACGCAGTGAGCGGCTCGGTCATCAGGACGTAGTCGTAGATTGGGACAAACGTGGGCACGAGACGACGCAGCCACCCGCTGTAGGCGGAGGTGGCCACGAGCACCTGATCGGCACGCACCACCGCCCCGCCATCCACCGCCCCGCCATCCACCACGACGTCAACGCCGCCGGCACGACGCCGCAGCCCGGTGACGCGGCTGCCCTCAAAGACACGGGCGCCGCGCTTCTCGGCGGATGTCGCCAGCCCCCAGGCCAATTTGGCGGGGTTGACCATCACACAGTGCTCAGGGCTCGAAATGGCACCTGCCAGCCAGCGCGGCGATGGGACCTCGGCCTGCACGGCGTCCCGGTCTAGGAAGCGCACGCCGCCGCCAAAGCGCTCAGCGACTTCTGTCCACTCGCGGAGCCCGTCCACCTCGTGGGGCGCCGCGGCAACGATCAACTGGCCCGTCGCCTCAAGTTCGGCATCGATGCCATCGGCAGCCACAAACGCCACAAGCTCCGCCAGGTTGCGGCGCCCTTCGGCCTCAAGCAGGTCCAGCTCCTCGGAAAAGTGGAGGAGTCCGTTGGCCAGACCGTGGGTGAGCGAGGCCTCGCAGAAGCCGCCGTTGCGGCCGCTGGCGCCCCAGCCCACGCGATCAGCCTCCAGCACCACGACGCGCAGCGAAGGGTCCGTCTGCAGCAGCTGGACTGCGGCCCAGAGACCAGTAAAGCCGCCGCCGATGATGGCGACATCCGCCTCCACATGACCGCGTGCAGGAACCCGTGCCGGTCCCGGATCCCCGCTGGTCCACCAGTAACTGCCGCCGGCCAGCGGGGCGGCTTGAGCCGCCGACACGGGGGCAGACAGACCGCTCACGGTGGGGGGCATACCCGGCAGGATAGCGCGGATTTTGCGCATGATGTGGCCATACCCGTGCGGATTTCGAACCCCAGCGCCCCGTAGGGAACGAAATTCGTGTTGACGACGATTGGGCTCTTGTGTCACCATGCCCGGAGTCGCTGCTCTGCCCGCCCGGCGCACCGGTCTGCCAACCGGCGCTGCGAGTGGGGCCCCGCACGCCGCCGGTCCCCTCGGTGGCCCACAGCCCTATGGGCTTTGCGGGGTCGACACCAGGAGGCATTATGACCGCCGAGCCCACGACAAAGCCCGCCCCTACCCTTGCACGCCGCAAGCAGCTTGAGATGTACCGCCGGGCGCTCGCAACGCTCCCAGGCGGCACCAACTCAAACTTCCGCGCCTGGGGCGATGACACGATCTACATCGATCGTGGCAAGGGCGGCACCATCTGGGACTTGGACGGCAACGAGTTCATCGACATGCGCATGGGCTACGGCCCAGTGATCCTCGGCCACGCCGATGATCGCGTTGACGACTACGTCAACGAGCGCATGCGCCGCGGCGTCAGCTTCTCGCTCACAAGCGAGGATGAGGTCAAGGCCATGGAGCTGCTCAAGCAGCTCAACCCCTGGGTGGACATGGCCCGCATGACGGTGTCGGGCACCGAGGCCACCATGCACGCGATGCGTCTGGCCCGCGCCTTCACCGGCAAGACCAAGATCGTGAAGTTTGAGGGCCAGTACCACGGCGTCCACGACTACGCGCTCATCAGCGTCGCGCCCAACAACATGGCGGACCTGGGCGATGAGGACAACCCGGTTGGGCTGATCTGGGGCCGCGGCATCCCCGAGATCATCGCCAAGACGATCGTCCCGGCCCGGTACAACAACCTCGCGCAGCTGCGCCGGCTCTTTGAGCGGGATCAGGACATTGCGGCGGTCATCGTGGAGCCGGTCCTAGGCAACGCCGCGGGCATCTTGCCGGCGCCCGGCTTCCACAAGGCCATGCGAGCGCTCACCGAAGAGTTCGGCATCCTGCTGATCTTTGATGAGGTCAAGACCGGCTTCCGCTTTGCCAAGGGCGGCGCGGCCGAGTATTTCGGCATCACGCCGGACATCGGCACGTACGCAAAGGCGATGGGCAACGGCTACCCCGTTGCGGCGTTCGGCGGGCGCCAGGCCATCATGGACATGCTCCCAAGCAAGGTCAGCCACGGCGGCACCTACGCAGGCAACCGCGTTGCTGCAGCGGCCGCCACCAAGACCCTTGAGATCCTGCGCGACACCACGGCCCTCGCGGACATCCACGCAGCTGGCAAGCGGCTCCAGGCCGGCATTGCCGGGGTGGTCGAGTCAAAGGGCCTGCCTTACCACTTCACCGGTCATTACCCGATGTTCAGCGTGATGTTCACCGACAAGGTGGCCACGGAATACCGCGACTGGGCCGCCACGGACCACGAGCTGTACGACGCGGTGGCAGTTGGGATGCACGCCCGCGGCGCCATGCCGGAGCCGGACAGCCGGGAGCCCTGGTTCATCTGCGAGGCGCACGCCACGGGCGACACCATCGACCGGATCATCTCAATCTTTACGGACTCGCTCAATGCGGCGCTTGAGCTTCGAGCTCACGGCGGCCTCGGCGCGGGCGCCGGGCAGGCAGACCACTGACCGAGAACCGGGAGCCCGATGCGATGCCCCTTGACGGCAATGCCGTCCGGTCGGTTGACCGGGCCGCGGCCCTGCTGCTCGCTCTTGGGGACAGTCACGGGGAGGCGGGCGTCACCGAACTCGCCCGCCGTCTCGGACTGCACAAGTCCACGGCATCTCGCCTCCTGGCCACGCTTGAGAAGCGCGGCCTCGTGGAGCAGGACGAGGAGTCCGGCAAGTACCGGCTGGGCCTGGTGGTGATCCGCCTGGCTGGCCACGCCGAGCGGGCGCTGGACCTGCGGTCCATCGCCATGCCGGAACTGGACCGCCTCGCGCGCTCAACCCGGGAGACCACCGGGATCGGCATCGTGGAGGGGGACTTCCTGCGAACGATTGCGCAGGTGGATGGGCCCAACCTCACAGCCATGTCCGATTGGACCGGCCGTGGCGCACCGCTCCACAGCGTGGCCGCAGGCAAGGTGTTGCTCTCATCGCTCCCGGAGCGCGAGATCATGCGTCTGGTCCGCCGAGGTCTCGACCAGCGGACGGACCGAACCATCACCACCCTGGAGCCGCTGCTCGAGGAGTTGGCCCGGGTTCGCCGACGCGGCTTTGCCACGGCGTTTGGCGAGTACGACGCGACGCTCAACGCCATCGCTGCGCCCGTGTACGACGTTCGCGGCAACGTGGTGGCCGCGCTGGGCGTCTGGGGCTCCTGCTCAAGGATCACGCCGGCCCGCGTGCCGGAGCTCGTCCAGGCCGCCCGAACGGCGGCTGCGGCGGTCTCCGTCCGCCTCGGAGGCACGCCCGCCTAGTTTCGGGTGGCCATGGCGAATGCCACGGTCTCGCGAGGCCGCGCTAGGCTGTGCCCATGAAGATCCCTGCTGATCTCCAGGCGGCCGCGCTTGAGATCCTGCTCAGCACCATTCTGCCGATCCTGCTCATCCTGCTGATCGCGCTCATGATCATCAGGACCGCGCACGGGTTTGTCCACGGTGTTGTCCGGCGCTTGCTGGACCGCGAGACCGCCGAGGGCACCGCGCAGGAGTTGAGCGCCGTCGAAGTGAAGAAGCGCATCGACACCATCGACGCGCTGGTCGCCAACGCCATCAAGGCCTTTGTCGCGATGATCGCGCTGGTCATGGTCCTGGGCAAACTCAACCTTGATGTTGGCCCAGCCGTCGCCGGCCTTGGCGTCGTGGGGATCGCGGTGGGTTTTGGCGCCCAGAGCCTGGTCAAGGACTACTTCAACGGCGCGCTGCTCC
>CAIXZV010000038.1 GCA_903924005.1 uncultured Chloroflexota bacterium
CACCCCTCCCACGCACGGTTTGTTGCACGGGATCGCCCAGCCACGTAACAAACGCCCCGCCAGACGGGTGAAACGTCGCAGCGCGGAACCGTTCACCCGCCGGAGGGGTGGAACGTGCGCGCAGGCCCCTGCGGCCAGGCCCCTGCGGTCAGGCCGCTGCGCTGGGGCCCGGCGGTCAGGCCGCTGCGCTGGGCCCCGGCGGTCAGGCCTCTGGCGGGGTCAGGCGGGGTCGCCGTGCTCGCCCTCGTTGCGCGCCAGCCCGGCCGTGAGGATGATCCCGTAGACGATCAGCACCAGCGCGCCCACGCTGAGGATCAGCGCGCCCGCCGTGCCGCCGTTCAGGCCCGATGCCAGGACCGCCGTGTCCCAGACCCCGTGGATCACCACGAGCGGCCAGATGGACCCGCCGCGGACACGGAGCGTGCCGTACCAGAGGCCGGCCAGGGCGTTGAGGGCAGCCTGCGTGGCAGCCGCGGCGATCTCGCCGGTGATGATTGCGTTGAGCGCGTGTACCGCGCCAAACACCACGGCCACCGCGATCACGCCCTTGATCAGCCCGAAGTTGGAACGGAACCAGCGGTCAAGCACGCCGCGGAACATCAGCTCCTCGGACAGGCCCACGGCCATCGCGTTCACGAAGATCAGCCCCAGCGCCGCCGGGACGCCGGCAAACAGGACAACCACCGTGCCGATGCCGACGATGACGGCGGGGAGCCCGAAGAGCCGCCACGCGTGTGGCAGGCCAAGGCCAATCTGGCCAAGCCAGCCGCGAAACAGGCCGACAACCACCAGGAGGACGGCCGCGGCCATCACCGGGTACAGCGGAGCGGAGGTGGCAAGCCCGTGGAGGTCGGTCCCGGCCAGCTTCGCCATGAGCAGCTCGCCCAACAGCGTCACCGCCATCCAGACGGCAAACAGGACGACGACAAACTCGAAGCGCTCGTGCCGGAGGCCCCGAGTGGGCGTGGGGGACGTGGCGGCGGGCTGCGTCATCGGGCTGGGCTCCTGCGCGGGCTGATCACGGGTTGGTGGCGGACAAAGTAGACCGTTTGGAGGCCAGGCGGGAGCACCCGCGGAGATTACGCCTCGAATGCCACCCGAAACGCGGCGCCATCGGAATGGGCGCCAATCAGGGTCCGCAGCGCGCGGGCAAGCGCGCGGACTTCGTCGGGCGTGTCGTCGGCGGCAATTGCCTCGTCCAACAGTTCGGCGTCGGCGGCGACAAGGTCGCCCTCAAAGCCGCCTTCGGCATCGGCAAAGTCCAGCCCAATCCAGTCGAGCGCGGACTCCGCCTGATCCAGCGTGGGGAAGGTCATCACGGTTGGGATTGCCATGGGCAAATCCTACGATGCTGCGCGCCCCGGCACGGCGTTCCCCGGCACAAAGCGTTGTGCCCCCGAAGCGCGCTGCCTGCCACAGCGGCTCCGGGGGCATGGGGATCCGAAACGCGTTCAGCCGCCTGGTCGAAGCGTGCCGGAGAAGACTTGCCAGGCCAACAGCGTCTTGGCAACGAGGCTCAGGACCATGTAGGTCTTCTCGCCGGCGAGGTAGTCGCGCCAGCGGCCAACACGCTTGAACTGCAGGACCATGGTGATGGCGAAGATGTTGAACGAGACGAACAGCGTGCCGACGATGGCGTAGACAAAGGCCGGGATCTGCGCCGATGCGGGCAGATCGGGCTGGAAGCTGAACGCGACCAGCAGCGAGAAGATCCCGAGCCACGGCGCGATGCCCGCGACGCAGCCAAAGATGAAGTGCTTCCAGTCGGGGCGGTCGTGGCGGCC
>CAIXZV010000039.1 GCA_903924005.1 uncultured Chloroflexota bacterium
CCCGTGTGGACGCTGTGACGCTGGACGCGGCGCTCCGGCTTGGCTCGCTGACGCCTGCCGATGTGGGAAGCACCGCCAAGCGGCTTGCGATCCGGCTTGACGACACGGACGGGTTTAGCATCGCGGCCATGCCGGGAGGCTGGACGGCGGTCTTTGGCTTCTACACACCCACGCTGCGCACAACCGATCTTGTCCCAGGTCAGGTCCGCCTGCTCCGGAGCCTCATCTACGGCCGCGAGGCGGGCGTCCTGCGCATCGTGCTTGCCGATGACCGCAGCGGCACGTATATCCCGCGGCCCGCCACCACGCCCAAGCCCACAGCAACACCGAAGGCGAGCGTGAAGCCGTGACCGACGACGTCGCGATCCCTCCGGAACACCCCGTCACGCGGGGGTCTGGTAGCGTATCGGCGAGGGTTCAGTCGGATGGAGGGAAGTCGGTCGTGCTCCTGCCCATTGTGGGTTTGCTGATCGGCATTGCGGCCGGCTGGTTCCTCAACGTCAACGTCAGCTTCGAGTTGTCGCGGTACTCCGCGGTTGCCATTCTGGCGGCCTTCGACTCGGTCTTGGGCGCAGTTCGCGCCGAGCTGGACGGGACGTACGACAACCGGATCTTTATCAGCGGGTTTATCACCAACGCCATCGTCGCTGTGATCCTGACGTTCATCGGCGACCGGCTGAGCCTGGACCTCTATCTGGTCGCGCTGATCAACTTCGGCTTCCGCATCTTCAATAACGTGGCGGTCATCCGCCGCCACTTCATCTAGGTTTTCGAGAGCGCTGGACGAGAGGGCACGTGGAACGGGAAGCGGTCCTGGTTGGCATCGACGTGGGCACGTCGAAGGTCTGCGCGCTCATCGGCGAGGTGAGCCGCGACGGCCGCGTCACCGTCATGGGCCACGGGACCGTGCCGGCCACGGGCCTCAAGAAGGGCGCCATCGTCAACATCGACCAGACGAAGCGCTCCATCGCCGAAGCCGTTGAGCGGGCCGAGCGCCTGTCGGGCTGGAAGATCGACCGCGCGTTTGTGGGCGTCGGCGGACCGCACGTGGAGAGCATCAACTCGCGGGGACAGGTTGCGGTCACCGCGCACCACCGAGAGGTCACCCAAGAGGACATCAACCGCGCCATCGAGGTTGCCCGGGCGGTGTCCATCCCCAACAACCGCGAGGAGCTCCACGTGGAGCGGCGCGGCTTCACCGTTGACGGCCAGGAGGGTGTGAAGGACCCGCTGGGCATGAGCGCCCTGCGCCTCGAGGTGGAGACCCACATCGTCACGGCGTCCGCGCCGTCGCTGCAGAACCTCACCAAGTGCGTCCAGCAGGCGGGCGTCGAGATCGACCAGTTGGTGGCCGACGGGCTTGCCTCCGCAGAAGCCGTCCTCGACGGCCAGGAGAAGGAGTTGGGCGTCGCGGTGGCCGACATCGGCGCCGGGACAATCGATCTTGCCCTCTTCATCGAGGGCTCGCCGTTTCACACAGCAGTGCTCCCCGTTGGCGGCAACAACGTCACCAACGACGTGGCGATTGGCGTCCGGACCCACCTTCTGGTGGCCGAGGACATCAAGGTGCGCTACGGCACGTGTGACCTGCGCAACCTCCTGGACGAGCCCATCAGCGTGGCGGTGCCCGGCGACGACCAGGGGCGCACGGTCTCGCGCCTGGAGCTCTGCGGGATCATCGAGGCGCGAATGCGCGAGATGTTTGAGATGCTCCGTACCGAGATGGCGGAGGCCGGCCGTGTGGTCCTGCCTGCCGGCATCGTCTTGACCGGTGGCGCGTCGCAGATGGCGGGCGCTGCCGAACTCGCTCGCGAAGTTCTGCAGATGCCGGTCCGCATCGGCTCGCCGGAGCGCATCGGCGGGCTGGTGGACACCATCTCCGACCCTTCGTATGCCACCGCCGTCGGCCTGCTGCACTGGGGTGCGGCGCAGGTGGCCGCAGCCGAGACGACGAGGTTCGAATCCGCGCCGGGAAACGGCATCTTCAGCCGGATTGTCTCGGCAATCCGCAATCTCTTCCCCTAGCCAACGGTCGAGCGAACATGGCCTTCGAGACCGCATCCGGCCCAGTCGACTTTGGGTATACGCGGGTATACTTCCACGACGTCACGGATCCGGGATCCGAGGCGGCGTCCAGCATCCGGCAGCGCCCGGTCGGGAGTCCGGCCCGACCTCGCGTGACGCCGTCGTAAGGCCCAGGAGACGCCCGATGCCGTTGCGGTCCGATTCCGAGAACTTCGCCCTCATCCGCGTCATCGGCGTCGGTGGCGGTGGCAGTAATGCTGTCAACCGGATGATTCGGGCTGAGATGATGGGCGTTGAGTTCATCGCCTGCAATACGGACGCGCAGGCCCTGCTCCAGTCGGACGCCCCCAACAAGATCCGCATCGGCGACAAGATCACGCGGGGCCTCGGCGCCGGCGGAGACGCCACGATTGGCGCCCGCGCTGCCGAGGAGGACCGCGACCGGATCGCGGACGCGCTAGCGGACTCGGACATGGTGTTCATCACTGCAGGCCTCGGCGGCGGCACGGGCTCCGGCGCCGCGCCGGTTGTTGCAGAGATCGCCAAGGAGGCTGGCGCGCTCACCATCGGCGTCGTCACCAAGCCGTTCGCGTTTGAGGGCGCCCGCCGCAAGCTGATTGCGGAGAAGGCGGCCGAGGAGCTCAAGAGCAAGGTCGACACGCTGATCACCATCCCCAATGACCGTCTGCAGAGCGTCGTCGACAAGAAGACCTCGCTGGTGGAAGCCTTCCGCGTGGTGGACGACGTCCTGCGCCAGGGCGTGGCGGGCATCAGCGACATCATCACCGTGCCCGGGCTGATCAACCTGGACTTTGCCGACGTCCGCACCATCATGAAGGACGCGGGCTCCGCGCTGATGGGGATTGGCCGGGCCAGCGGAGAGAACCGCGCGCTGGAGGCCGCACGCCAGGCCGTCGCCAGCCCGCTGCTCGAGCTCAACATCACGGGCGCACAGGGCATCTTGTTCAACATTACGGGCTCGTCAAACCTCACCCTGTGGGAGGTCACCGAGGCCGCTGAAGAGATCCGCGCCGCCGCAGATCCCGAGGCGAACATCATCTTCGGCACAAGCTTCAATGACCGCCTTGGTGACGAGGTGATGGTCACCGTCATCGCCACAGGCTTTGACGGCCGTCGCCGCGCGGACACCGGCCGCCTCAGCGCCACCGAGCGCGAGCGCTCCGGCGCCAGCCGCCAGCCCATCGGCGCGGTCCCGCCCGTGTACGCCGCCACCTCGTATGGTGCAGCCGCGCCCACCACGCCGGCGCCGCGCGGCGTCATGGAGGCGTTCAACGACCGGTATGAGGCGGCTGATCCTGCGCCCGTGCAGCACGACGAGCCGGCCCCTGTGCCCGCGCCCCTCCGCCAGCCTGTGAGCCAGGCTCCCACGAGCCGGGACCCCAGGTGGAGCTCGGAAGACCTTGAGATCCCCGCGTTCCTGCGCCAGTCGCAGCCACGCGACAGGTAGACGCGCAACTGCTCGCCGTCGCCGGCCATCGCCGGCAGCCACGCTAAACCAGTGACGCACGCAGACACGCCCGCGTTTGTGCGCGCCCGGGCGGACGTGATCGACCGTATTGCGGCGGCTTGCGTCCGCGCCGGTCGGGATCCGTCCTCCGTCACGCTCGTCGCCGTGTCGAAAACTGCCTCGGCCGAGCGCGTCCGGGCGGCCGTTGCGGCGGGGCTCACCGTGTTGGGCGAGAACCGGGTGCAGGAGGCCGCGGGCAAGGTGCCCGAGGTGCCGGGCGCGGTGTGGCACCTGGTGGGGCCCCTGCAGTCCAACAAGGCGCGACGCGCCGTGGAGCTGTTTGACGTCATCGAGTCGGTGGACTCCGTGGGGCTTGCCGTGCGCCTTGACCGGCTGGCGGCGGAGGTGCGCCCCGGGCGACCGCTGCCGGTGCTCCTGCAGGTCAACGTTGACGCGGACGCGACGAAGGCGGGCTTTGCACCTGGCGACGCCTCGGCCGCTGTTGCCGCGGTGCTCGCCTTGCCAAACCTGCGCCTCGACGGGCTGATGACGATCGGCCGCCTCGCCACGTCGCCGGAGGACGCTCGGGCCACGTTTCGCGAACTGCACGAGCTTGGGGCTTCCCTCAGAGCGCTCTACCCCGCCCTTGGGACTGCGCTCTCGATGGGCATGACCGATGACTTCGAGGTGGCCGTGGAAGAGGGCGCCACCATCGTGCGTGTCGGCCGCGCGCTCTTTGGCGAGCGCTCGCCGGTTGCCGACGCGGTCAGCCTGGACGCCGGCGGGCACGCCGCCGGCGGGCACGCCGCCGGCGGGCACGCCGCCGGCGGGCACGCC
>CAIXZV010000040.1 GCA_903924005.1 uncultured Chloroflexota bacterium
CGCTGCCGACAGATCGCCCGCCCCAATGTGTGTCACGCTCAGTCTCAGCCGCCGACGGACTCGATCGGCGCGCAGACGCAGCCCGTGAGTGCACATGCCTGACACCAACGCGCCGGCCGCACGGCCCCAGCAATCCGCGGCTGTGCTTGTGGGGCTCCTTCTCGTGGCGCTTGCCCTGCGGCCGCAGCTTGCCGGGATTGGCCCTCTTGCGGGCGACATCGTGGCCGATCTTGGCGTCAGCCACTCGTTTGTGGGACTCCTCACCACAATCCCTGTCCTCTGCATGGGGCTCTTCGCCCCGCTGGGTCCCGTGCTGGCACGCCGGCTGGGCATGCGCCAGGCACTGGCGGCGGCGTCTGGCGCCGTTGCGCTGGTAGGCGTAGCCCGCGTCCTCCTGCCCAGCGAGGCGGTCCTCCTGGTCCTCACCATCGCCGTGGGGTTTGCCACAGCAATCTCCGGGCCCGCATCGGCGATGTTCATCCGCGAGCGGCTGCCAAACCTCGCCGTGGCCGGGAGCGCTGCGTATGCCGGGGGGACGCTTGTGGGCGCCGCCATCGCCTCTGGGGTGGCCGTGCCGCTTGCCACCGGGCTTGGCGGGTGGCGTTTGTCGCTCGCCGTGATCTCAGTGGCTTCCGGGCTCGGTGCAATCGCCTGGATGTGGCTGTCGCGCCCCGGACACGCCAGCTTCGAGAGACCCGCGCCGGCAGCCGCCGTCCCGGCGCCGCCTTCACCACGTGGCCTTGGGCTGCCCGCGATGCCGTTCCGATCGCCAGTCGTGTGGGTTATCGGGCTGATGTTTGGCCTGCAGTCATGGCTGTACTACGGGAGCGGCGCGTGGCTTCCAAGCGTGTACGTGGAACGCGGGTGGGAGCCAGCCGTGGCGGCCACGCTCCTGACGGTGATGAACGTGGCGGCCATCGCGGGGTCCCTCGCCGCGCCGGCGCTCTCGCGTCAGGGCCTACCGCGGCGGACCCTGCTTGCGGTTGACGCGGTCGCGTGCCTTGCGGGGCTTGTGGGGGTTGCGGCGTTCCCTGGCCCGGGCTTCCTCTGGGCGGTCTGTCTTGGCGCGGGTCTGGGCATGATGCTCACCCTTGCGCTGACCCTGCCCACCGATGTTGGCGCGGACGCAAGCGACGCTGGCGGCGTCTCCGCCATGATGCTGATGGTGGGCTACGTGATGGCCTCGGTTGCGCCGTTTGCGCTTGGCGCCGCACGCGATGCAACAGGGTCGTTCGCGGACGGCATGTGGATGCTGGTCGTGATCGCGGTGGTGATGGTGCCCCTGTCCTGGAGCCTCACGCCGCACCGTCTTCGCCCGCACCGTCTTCGCCCTGCGCCGCCCGTGGTGGCTGCGTGATGCGGGCGCCGACAGGTCTCCGCCCCGGTCGCGCGAGGCCATTCGGTGTCGGCGTCACGTTCCCCGGCATGGAGATGATCTCCGTGGGGCCCACGATCACCGGCGCCCACTCGCCAGACGAGCGGCTCGAGGTGGCGTCCGTGGCGAAGGTCTATGACCTCCTAGCGGCCACCCTGGGCGCTCTGCAGTAGCCACGGGGAGGACGCACGCAGGGTCAACCGCTGGGCAGGTCCCCAGGCAGCATCCCGTAGCACCAGCCGCACTGGAAGCCAATCGTCTCCCCGGCCGCGTTCACCAGCCGCGCCCGTGGATGGGTGTGTCGACAGGTCTTGCTGCGCACGCGGTGGAGCGTCGCTTCGCCGGGCTGCGTCCAGACCATGTCGGCATCGCCGTATCGCGTCTGGAGGGGGCTGGACACCCTCTGGTTGGCCCGGCAGGCAGACGACTCGCCGTGGTGCGCCGTCAGGGCGGCGCGGCTGGAGAACCGCAGCGCACACCACGTGCACACATACGGCGAAGCGTGGCCGGCAGGGACGGCGTCGCGTACGGCGGAGCCGCCCACAAGCCGGAGGGCAGGGCGTGGGGGAACGAAGTCATCAGACATCGAGACCTACGCTACCTGTCTGGGCGCAACGGCGTCGAGGGCGGTCTGGCACGGTCTTGGGCGTGATGCTGCCATGGCGTACGATTCCCTTCCCCGCCACGGTCACACATGCCCGGCTCACGTCTGAAGGTGCCCAATGGGACTCGGCTTCGGTCTGCTCAGCGCCCAGCTCCGCCCGGGTGAACGCAACTGGACGCGCGCATACGACGAGACGATCGCCCTGGCGGTCGAAGCGGAGCGTCTGGGTTTCACGTCCGTTTGGACCACGGAGCACCACTTTGTCGACGACGGTTACATGCCGTCGCTCCTCGTTGTGGCTGCGGCTATCGCACAGGCGACAACGCGCATCGAACTTGGGACCGGGGTCATCCTTGCCCCGATGCACCACCCGCTGCGTCTGGCGGAGGACGCGGCCACCGTCCAGCTGCTCAGCCATGGGCGCCTGATCCTGGGTCTTGGCCTGGGCTGGTCCGAAGTGGAGTTCGCCGGGCTTGGCGCGGATGCGCGCCGTCGCGGCGCCGCCATGGACGAGATCCTGCAGATCCTGCCGCTGGCGTGGACCGGCGAACCCTTCACGCACAGCGGTGCCGTATACAACCTCCCCATGGTGGGCGTGCGGCCCGCGCCGCCAACCAAGATCCCGGTGCTGATCGGCGGGGGAGCGGAGCCCGCCATCCGCCGTGCGGCGCGTCTGGCTGACGGGATCTTCGCCAACGTTCCGGCAGAGCAGTTTGTCCAGCAGGTGCGATGGGTGCTTGACGAGTGCGAGCGCATCGGCCGAGACCCTGCCACGTTCCGCTTCCTGCACTATTCGATCCTGCTGCCCGCGGCCACCCGCGAAGGAGCCCTTGCCCAATACGGCGAAGCGCTTTGGGCGATGCAGTGGAAGTACTCCGACATGGAAGCCTCCGCGACGCGTTCCCTCCCGCCGCCCGCCGCCCCGACGTACAACCGGCCGCACGAGGCGCTGCTGTTGGGCCGTGCCACCTACGCAGGTTCGCCCGACGAGTTGGTTGATGCGCTGCTGGCCATCCGCCGCGAGGTGCCGGTCCCCGTGGAGTTTGTGGCGCGGAGCCACTTCCCGCTGCTTGAGTACGGCGCTCAGACCGATCTCATGGCGCAACTTGCAGAGGGCGTCGCGCCGCACGTCTGAGATGTGGGGCCCAGGTCAGCCTCCGCCGCCTCCCGATTGGTGGCACTTGGCGCAGGTGGTCTGCGTGAAGCCCG
>CAIXZV010000041.1 GCA_903924005.1 uncultured Chloroflexota bacterium
GGCCCGGGCGACGCGCGTCCGGTCATAGCCGGCGATGGCATAGCGGCGGGCGGCAGCCATGAACTCGCTTGGGTCAGCCTTTGTGGGGCAGCTGTCCGAGCACTCGCCGCACTGGTAGCAGGTCCACAGCTCCTTGGAGGAGAGGAGCGCGTCCTTCATGCCCACCTGGGCGTAGCGGATGATCCGGCGCGGGAACGTCCCGTCCTCGGCCACAAGCGGGCAGGTTGCCGTGCAGGTGCCGCACGAGAAGCAGGCGGTGACGTCGCCGCCGCCAAAGCGTCGGATGTCGCCATAGAGACCCGGGTCAACGGGCGCGGTCACAGCCGCCATTACACGGTCCTCCCGGTGGGCTGGTACGCGAAGTAGCCGTCAGATTCGCTGCCCTTGATCTCGGCAAGCCAGCCGTACCGGCGCATGGCCATCACCCAGAACACTGTCTCGTGGGCGGGGGCGCCAAGCGCCGCGGCAATCTCCGGCACGGTGAGCGGGCCGTCAGCAAGGGCCGCCAGGATGCGGGGGCGCATCACGGCTTCATCGCGCATGACCTCGCGGTCGTCGCGGTGGGGGGCGGCTGGGCCGCCCAGGTTGGTGGTAACCATCACGCGGGAACCTCCGCAAGGCTTTCGATCATGGAGGTGACTTCGGCGTCCGTGTAGCCAAGCAGGTCAATGGCGCTCTCGGGACACATCGGCACGCAGCCGCCGCACCCCTTGCACCCGGCCGCGCTGATGACGGCCCAGTGCCGGTCGCCCTCCTCAGTCATGGAGATGGCGTCGTACGGGCAGGTTGTGAGGCAGTCCCCACAGGCCGTGCACGCCTCCGGGACCACCAGCGCAACCAGCGGATCCAGCTCCGTGTAGCCCTTCTTGAGCACCGCGGCGCTCTGGGTGACCGCGGCGAGGCCAGAGGCCACGCTCTCGGACGAGGTCTTGGGGCCTTGGCAGGCGCCGGCGATGAGCACGCCGTCCACCACGGTCTCCACCGGGCGAAGCTTGGGGTGGATCTCGTTGAAGAACCCGTCGGCACCGGCCGGCAGCTTGAGCACCTTCACCAGCTCGTCGTTGGCGCGTGGGGCCATCGCAGTGACAAGCACCACCAGGTCCACAGGGATGGCCAGCTCGGTCCGCTCCGTGAGCAGGTCCGTCACGGTCACCGTGAGGCGTCCGTCGGGCCGTGTCTCCACGGCCGGCGGCATGTCGTTGTCAAACTTGAGGAAGACCGAGCCCGCCTTGCGCGCCTCTGTGTACAGCGGCTCAAACTTCCCGTATGTCCGCATGTCGCGGTAGAGGTGGTACTGGCCGATGGCCGGATCCAGACCGGACAGCTGGACGGCGGTCTGCACGGTGGCCGCGCAGCAGTAGCGCGAGCACGCCTGGCCCGCGCAGCCGCCGGTTCCCCGGCTGCCCACGCAGTAGACGTACGCGACGCTGCGGACTTTGCGCCCTTTCCACATGAGGGGTCCCGTGGCGCTGTCCACCATCGCCTTGAAGTCCGGCAGCGTGACGACGCCGTCAAGACCAAAGCCAAACTCGCCGTCAGCCGGCGTGTAGTTGTCGAAACCGGTGGCCACCACAACGGAGCCAACGGCGATCTCGATGGCAGCCGAGCCCGGGTCGCCGATGCGAACGCTCATCCGGTAGTTGCCAAACGAGCCCGCCTTGCCAACGACCTCGGCCCCGGTGAGGACCGTGATGGCGGGGCGGCGCTTGACCCCGGCGATGAGGCTGTCGATGAGCTCGCGGCCGTTGCGGTTGTGCGGGAACATCGTGCCGAGGTCCTTGACCCAGCCGCCCAGCGCCAGTTCGCGCTCGACAAGCGTGACCTTGAGACCGATGTCGGCAAGGCCGATGGCCGCGCGCAGCCCTGCGATGCCGCCCCCGATCACCAGCGTGTGCGGCAGCGTCTCCACGACAAGCGGCACAAGCGGCGTGGTGTGGCGGGTCCGGCCGATGCCGGCGTTGACCAGGGCCGTCGCCTTGGCGGTGGCGGCCTGCGTGTCGTCCGTGTGGACCCAGGAGCACTGCTCCCGGATGTTGACCTGCGTGTACTCGTACGGGTTGAGGCCCGCACGCGCCGCAACGCCGCGGAACGTGTACGTGTGGAGCTTGGGCGAGCACGAGGCCACCACGAGACCGTCAAGCTCGTTGGCCTGGATGTCGGCCACGATCTCCTGCTGCGTCGCGTCCGAGCAGGTGAACATCGCGGTCTTGGCCACGACGACGTCGCCGGCGCCCCGGATGTCGGCGATCACCTTCTCCACATCAACGTAGTCGCTGATGTTGCCGCCGCAGTGGCAGACGTAGACGCCGATGCGGCGGGCGCTTGCCTCGGGCCCGCCGACGGGCACCATCGTCTCGGTCATGCGGTCACCGTGACTTTCTCGGCGTCAACGCGCGCTGCCTCAAGGTGCGCCGCAACTTGGGCGACAGCGGCTCCCGCGTGCAAGATGGAGTCCGCGATGTCCTTGGCGCCAGCGGCCGCTCCGGCCACGAAGACACCGGGGATGCTTGTTGCACCCGGGTTCAGGTCCTCCTCCGGCTCCCCCACCCAGCCCCACTCGTCGGGGGCCAGCTCGCCCACCTCGAACAGCTGTTCGGCATCGTGGTTGGGCTGGACGCCCACGGCCAGGACAACCAGGTCGTATTCGGCCTTGACCACACCGCCGCCGTTCTCGATGTCCTCGTACGTGAGGACAAGGTCGCCCGTCGGCGTCTCGGAGATGTCGGCGACGCGGCCCTTGATGTAGTTGGCGCCCATGGACTTCGCCTGCTCGTAGAACTCGTCGTAGCGCTTGCCCGGTGCGCGGATGTCCATGTAGTGGACCGTCACGTCGGCCAGGGGCAGTGCGCCCATCAGCAGCTGGTTCTGCTTGACGGAGTACATGCAGCAGAAGCGCGAGCACAGCGGGTTGCCCACCTGCTCGTCACGGGAACCCGTGCAGAGGATGTAGGCGATCCGCTCGGGCAGCTTGCCGTCGCCCGGGCGCAGGATGGTGTTGAACGGGCGCGTGGGCGCCAGCAGCCGATCCATCTGCATGCCGGTGATCACGTTGCGGAAGCGGCCCCAGCCGTATTCGGGCTTGAGGTCGGCGGGGAAGAGCTTGAAGCCGGTGGACACGACCACCGCGCCAACCTGAGCTTCAAAGGACTCGTCGCGTGCACGCAGATCGATGCAGCCGTCCAC
>CAIXZV010000042.1 GCA_903924005.1 uncultured Chloroflexota bacterium
CCTCTGGCATTCAGCTTGGCGGCATCGGCAAAGCGGTCAAAGACGGCCAGCGCATCGAGCGGGCCGGGCGCGCCCTCAGGGTGGTACTGGACGGTCTCGATGGGCTTCTCCGCGTGGCGGAGCCCCTCCCCTGATCGGTCGTTCAGGTTGAGCTGGCTCACCCGGAAGCCGGAGCTCGCCGGCAGTGTGCCGCCCACCACCTGGACCTCGTGGTTCTGGGCGGTCACCTGGACATAGCCCGTGTCCAAGTCCTGCACCGGGTGGTTTGCGCCATGGTGGCCAAAGCGGAGTCTGCTGGTCTCCGCCCCGGCCGCGCGGCCGATGATCTGGTGGCCAAGGCAGATGCCAAGGAGCGGGCGCCCGTCGGCGATGAGCTCGCGGGCCAGCGCCACGGGACCGTCCAGCCGCGCAGGGTCGCCGGGACCGGGCGACAGCACCACGCCCGAGACATCGTCCGCCAGGACGTCTTCGGCCTTTGTGGTGTGGGGCAGGATGCGGACGCGCAGGCCGCGGCGGCGCAGCGAGTTGACGATGTTGGCCTTGAGCCCGAAATCCACGATGGCCACGAGGGGGGCGTCTGCCTCGTCCCCCACTTCGCGGATGGCCGCGGGCGACACCTTGGCCACGAAGTCCTGGTCTTCCCACCGGGCGACGGCCCTGGCTTGCGCGAGCGCCTGCTCCAGATCCGTGGTCCCCGGGGCCGTGAGGATGGCGCGCTGACAGCCGGTGGTCCGCAGGTGACGGGCAAGGGCGCGGGTGTCGATACCGGCAATGGCCGGGATGCCGTGGGTCCGGAGCATCGTGGCCAGCTGTTTGGCGTCATCAAGGACGGCGGCCGTGGCGTTGGCCACCACCAGCCCGCGCAGCCAGGGGCGCTCTGACTGGTCATCAGCAATCAGGCGGCCATAGTTGCCAATCAGCGGGTAGGTCATCACCACCACCTGTCCCGCGTACGAGGGGTCGGTGGCGATCTCCTGATAGCCCGTCTGCGACGTGTTGACCACCAGGTCCCCGCCGGACGCCACGGGCGCGCCAAAGGCAATCCCGGCAAACGTGGTCCCGTCCTCAAGCGCGAGGAGCGCTGGCCCGAAATTGCCAACGCGCGGGTCGACAATCGCGTTGGCGCGCGGCAGCGGAGGACGTATCGGCAACGGTGGGACGGTCACGAGGACCCCGGCAGGCCGCGGCGGGAATTCGCCGCAGGCGCGGACATGCGCACGTGCATCAGCCTCCTACCCGGCCTCACAGGACCGCTGTGCCAGCCTCACAGGACCGGCGTTTAGGATGGCCGAAGGGTACCACGCGGGGCTCGCCCCCCGCCTTCGCGCGGCCCGCCGGCGACTTTCCATTCCCATTGAACAGGTCGAGCCCCAAAATGGCTGCTTGTTCACTCTGAATGGAAAAAGCAGGCCCCGCCGCACGTAGCGCTCGCCACTTTCCATTCCTATTGAACACCGCGGGCACCCGGCCGTGCTGCTGTTCACTCTGAATGGAAAACGCCCCGCTTGGGGCAGCGCGCCGGCGGCGAGTCAGCCCGGATCGGTCACCGACGCCGGCTCGGCCGAAGGGAGCTCCACGCGGAACACCGCGCCGCCCTCGGGACGATTGGCCACGCCGATGCGCCCGCCGTGCGTGTCTGCAATCCAGCGACCGATGGCAAGCCCCAGCCCCGTTCCCCCCGACGGGGCGCCGGGCGCCCGCCAGAAGCGGTCGAAGACGTGCGGCACGTCCTCCTCGCGGACGCCCGGGCCCTGATCGGCTACCTCAACGGAGGCAACCGGCCCGGCCACGCGCACCGTCACCACCACACGCCCGCCCCTCGGGCTGTGGCGGACGGCGTTGTCCACCAGGATCATCACAAGTTGGCGCAGGCGGGCCCCGTCGCCGCGGACCATCGCGGGCTCGGGATCCACGCTCACGGTCACCCCGCGCTCCAAAGCCGTCCGCTCAAAGGCGCCCGCAGCCTCAAACGCCACATCGCCCAGATCCAGTTCGCCCATCTCAAGCGCCACGGCCCCGGAATCGGAGCGGGCAAGGATCAGCAGGTCGTCTACAAGCGAGCCGAGGTGGCCAACCTCCGCCTCAATATCGTCGAGCGCCTCGCGCTGGTCTGCAACGCGCCGCTCCGGATGACGCTGCAGGTGCTCCACGGACGAGCGGATGACCGTGAGCGGCGTGCGCAGCTCGTGCGACGCGTCGGCGGCAAACTGGCGTTGGCGCCGGAGCGCCGTCCGCTGGTCCGCAAGCGATTGGCGAATAGGGACGAGCGCGCGCTGGGCGTACACCGCGCCAAACAGCAGCGCCACCAGCACCACAAGCAGACCGCCGACGAGCAGGACGAGCAGCAGCGCGTCAAGCGTCTCCACCTCGGTGGTCCGGTCTTGGATGACCTGCAGGAAGTAGGTGTTTCCGTCCGCCTTGGCCACAACGCCCTGCGTCAGAACGCGCACGGGAACCATGCGCGCGGGGGTCGATGCCAGGGTGAGCGTGGCGACGCGAACGTCCGCGCCGTCCGCTGCAGCCAAAGCGGCGGCCAGGCCGCCATTGTTGGGCAGCCCCTCCGGGACCGCGACCGGCCGATCGCCAAGCTGCACCGGCTGGCCTTGGGCATCGAAGATGAAGAGCAGCGTGTTGCCGGAGCCAAACACGAAGCCCTGCTGGCCGCGCGGGTCAACTGGCGACTGGGTGGCGCCCGAAAGCGCAGCCACGATGGGCCGAACGCGGTTCTGGAGCTGGGTCTCGGACGCGGCGGCCAGCGTGTTGGCCACCACCGCATAGAGCGCGATGCCCAGGACCACCAGCACCAGCAGCGTGGAGAGGCCGCTCCACGCGAGGAGGCGAACCCGGACGCGGCGGATCAGGCGCGCCTCGTCTGCGAGGGCTGCGTGCTCGGCGCCGTCGTCGGCACCCGTCATCGCGACACCGTCAGCCATCGGCAGCTGCCGCGTCGGCCGTCACGTCATCGCCTGTCCGCGCCCCGCCGGGCGTCGCGTCAAGCCTGTAGCCCACGCCACGGACGGTTTCGATCTGCGCCCCGGCCTCGCCAAGCTTGGTGCGCAGGTAGTGCACATAGGCGTCCACGGCATTTGGCGTCACCGCCACGCTGAACGGCCAGGCGTGGTCCAGCAGCTGGTCGCGCGACAAGACACGCCCCGCATGACGCAGGAGCGCCTCCAGCAGCGAGAACTCGCGGGGCGACAGGTCCACCGTCCGCC
Source organism: uncultured Chloroflexota bacterium (assembly GCA_903924005.1). GTDB lineage: Bacteria > Chloroflexota > Limnocylindria > Limnocylindrales > CSP1-4 > CAIXZV01. The sequence continues at coordinate 3,216 of CAIXZV010000042.1, forward strand.
CATTGACCGTGACGCGGCGGGCCGCCTCGTCCAGGACAATCGCGCCCGCCGCAAGCTTTGGCTCGGCGCGCCGCGGACCAGGCTCGGCGCGGCGACCGAGCGCCCGGAGCCGGGCTGCGATCTCCTGGTACGCAAAGGGCTTCACGACATAGTCATCGGCGCCCGCGTCCAGACCCAGCACCCGGTCGTTCACCGTGTCGCGGGCGGTCAGCATGAGGATGCTCACGTCGATGCCCGCCTTGCGGATCCGTCGCGCCACCTCAAGCCCCGACATGTCCGGCAGCCCGATGTCGAGGATGACCGCGTCCAGCCCGTCCATGGCCGTGGCCAACTCAAGGCCCGTCTGACCGTCGGGCGCGTGCTCGACGATGTGGCGGTCCTCCTCGAGGAGACGGGTCAGGGCACGGGCGAGGCGCTCGTCGTCCTCAACCAGGAGCAGGTGCATCAGGTTCTCAGGGCACCAAGGTGATGTCACCGACCGTAAGGCCGTTGGCATTCTGATTGTCGTCGTCCCCGCCAAATCCGCCCGTGATCTGCACGAGGACCTTCTTGCCGGCCGTCACGTCCGCCTGCGTGGCGGCCGTCTGGGCATGGAACGTGGTTGCGGCGTCGATCGGCAGCGTCATCGTCTGGCCGTTGGCCAGTGTCACGGTGACGGACGTGGCGGTGGCCGACACAACCGTGCCTTCCATGCTGAGCCCGCCGCGTCCGAAGCCGCGACCGACACCGCCGTTGCCGACACCGCCCGGGGCGCCGCCGGGGGCGCCGCCGGGGGCGCCGCTCGGGACGCCGCCCGGCCTAGCGCTGTTCCCGGGTCCGTTGCCGTTTGCGCCGCCTGGAACCACCGGCGTTGCGTTCGCCACCGGCGCGGTAGCAGGCGTTGTTGCGCGACCCACGGCAAAGGCGACGCCCACCGCCGCCACAAGGACGGCGACCGCCAGCGCCATGTTCATCACGCGGGTGCCTGATGGGGCGCCGCTGCCCGTGCGGGCCGTTGGCGCGAGGGGCGCCTCGTACCCGGCCGGGATGAACGGCTCCGGCTCAACGGGCCGGAACGGCTCCATCGGCCGGCCGGGCGGGGGCGGCGGGATGTGGGCGTCGGTCACGTCAGGTCGCTCCGATGGATGGGGACGAAGGGCGGTCCGGGCTACTTGCCCATCACCAAGATGTCGGTGGCGGACATGGCGAAGCCGCCGTTGCCGCCGGGGGCCGGGTTGCCGCCGGGGGCGCCCGAGGCTTCAGGACGGCCACCAGTCTTCACGGTGATCTCCACGGAGGAGCCGATCGAGACATCCGCGGCCGCAGCGCTGGCCTGTGCATGGTAGGTCACGCCTGCCGGCACCGAGACGGTGACGTCCTGGCCGGCCGTCGTCTGGACAGTGATGGTGCCGTTGGCCATGGCGGTCACGGTGCCGGTCACGGCGATGGCGCCGCCAAGGCCGCCGCCGCCGAAGCCGCCGCGGTTCCCGCCTGGGACGCCACTGGCGCCGGGCTGGAAGCCGCCGTTGGCGCCGTTGGGGAAGTTGCCGCGAGCCGTGCCTGCGGGAGCAGTCAGGCGTCCACCGGCAAAACCAAGCCCGGCGGACGCGATGACCAGGGCCGCCACAAAGGCGATGGCGATGGCCGACGTCTTGGAGTTCTTCGGTTCAGGGTTGGCAGCCTTGGCGGCCACCGACGCGGGGATGAACGAGGGCACCAGCGGTCGAGCGGGCTGCGGTCGGTTGCCGTCGCCTTTGTTCGGGTTGCCGCCGGGGGTGTTGGGATCGATGGTCACCGGAGGTCTCCTTGAGAGAACTGCAG
>CAIXZV010000043.1 GCA_903924005.1 uncultured Chloroflexota bacterium
CACCGCGGCCTGGCCAGGCGCAGCGGCCCAGACTGGCGTGTCCGTCTCGATCACCCAACGGTCGTCTGCACCGGGATCTCGCCGCAGCGCTGCCCCAACCCGAGCGCCGCGGTGGCGGATGCGGACCGATGCCCGCTCCGGCGGCGCGGCCGCATCACTTGCGATGAAGCTCATCTTGTCGGCGACAATGAAGCGGGTCTCGAGATCCTCGCGGCGGCCAAGTTGGACAAGGTTTGCCGTGGCGTCGATCCGCGACACAAACCGCGGCTCGCCAAGCGCCACACCCAGGCCCTTGCGCTGCCCCACCGTGAACCCCGCCGCACCGCCGTGCTGGGCCACCGTCCGGCCGTCAACGTCAACCAGCGGGCCAGCCTCAGGCTCCCAGCCGCCCCGGGACCGCAGCTCCTCGCGGTAGTCCCCGCCCGGGACAAAGCAGATCTCCTGGCTCTCGGGCTTCTCCGCCGTTCCCAGGCCAAGCCCGCGCGCGATCTCGCGGACCTGCGGCTTGTGCAGATCGCCCAGCGGGAAGCGGCTGGCGAGCAGCTGGTCCTGACGCAGGCCGTAGAGGAAGTACGTCTGGTCCTTTGCGGTGTCGGCGGCAATCGCCAGGCGCGCAACGGGGCCGGTCGCGGTCTCTTCCACGAGGCGTCGGGCGTAATGCCCGGTGGCCACTGCCTCGCAGTCATAGAGCCGCCGAGCGCGGCCCAGCAGCGTCCCAAACTTCACCAGCGTGTTGCACTCGATACACGGGCTGGGTGTTCGGCCGGCAACATAGTCCGCGATGAACGGGTCAATCACGCCCGCGCGGAACTCGCGCTCAAGGTTCATCACGTAGAACGGGATGCCAAGCTTTGCGGCAACGCGGCGCGCGTCGTCCGCAGCGTCAAGCGAGCAGCACGAGCGGCTGAACTCGGACACGCTGTCGGCCACGTCGTGGAGGCGCATCCACACGCCCACCACCTCGTGCCGCTGCTCGTGCAGGAGCGCCGCCGCCACCGAGCTGTCCACGCCGCCGGACATCGCGACGAGGATGCGGCTCATCCGGCAGTCACCCCAACCGAGCCATCGCGGACCCGGCGGACAACGGCTGGCACAACCCGGCACGCCTCCTCGATCTCGGCATCGGTGGTGGACCGGCCAAGTGACAGACGCAGCGCGCCGTGGGCCTCATCTGCCGGGAAGCCCATGGCAGCAAGGACATGGCTCACCTCGTCGGATCCACTGGCGCAGGCAGATCCCGTGGAGGCTGCAATCCCCTCGAGGTCCAGCGCAAGGACGATGTCGCCGCCCTCCGCACCACGCACGATGAAGGACGCGATGTGCGGCAGGCGACCAACCGGGTGCCCCGTCAGCTCCACGCCGTCAACCGCCAGGACGGCCGCCACAAGCCGGTCCCGCTGCGCGCGGACGCGCTCAGCTGCGGCAGGCCGCTCGGCAGCGCGCAGCTCGAAGGCCGTGGCCATGCCGACGGCGCCCGCGACGTTCTCCGTGCCCGCGCGCCGGTGTCGCTCCTGGCCTCCGCCGTGCTGCTGCGCCAAGAGGTGCGTCCCGCGGCGGATCCACAGGGCTCCGGTGCCCTTGGGACCCTCAACCTTGTGCGCGCCAAGCGACACCAGGTCTGCGCGAAGCTCTGCCACATGCAGCGGCAGCCACGGCCCGGCTTGGACGGCGTCCACATGGAGCAGCGCGCCACGGCGTGCGTGGACGCGGGCAGCAATCTCGGCAATGGGCTGGATCGTGCCCACCTCGTTGTTGGCGAGCATCACGGCAACAAGCACCGTTGTGTCGGTGAGCGCCCGTTCGACATCGTCCGGGTCAACCTGGCCGTACCGGTCCACCGGGACCTCGACGATCTCAAACCCAAACTTGCCCAGATGCGCCAGCGCATGCGTGACGGCGTGGTGCTCTACGGCGCTGGTGATGATCCGGTGGCCCCGCGCCCGGCCAGCCCACGCGGCGCCCTTGAGCGCAAGGTTGATCGCCTCGGTGCCGCCGCTGGTGAGGACAACCTCGCGTGACTCGCCGCCAATCGCCGCGGCCAGGCGCTCATGCGCATCGTCAAGCGCCTCGCGTGCCGCGCGGCCGAAGGCGTGGGCAGACGATGGGTTGCCAAAGCCCGCACCCCACAGGGGCAGCATGGCACTCAGGACTTCCGGGCGAACCGGGGTTGTGGCGGCGTGGTCGAGGTAGATGGGCATGGCGCGGCGATTGTACGACCGCGCCGGGTCTAGCTCCGCTCAGCGCCCCGAGCGCCGTCGTAGGCGCGCCCGCGCTCCCGCTCCCGCTCGTGCTTGGGCAGCAGGCGCTTGCGCAGGCGGATCGCCGTGGGCGTCACCTCCACCAGTTCATCGGTGCCGATGAACTCGATGGCGCTTTCGAGGGTCAGCGGTCGCGGCGGCGTGAGGCGCAGCGACTCGTCGTGCGAGTGCGTCCGGATGTTGGTGAGCTTCTTCTCTTTCGTCGCGTTGACGTCCATGTCGCCTGAGCGAGCGTTCTCGCCGACGATCATCCC
>CAIXZV010000044.1 GCA_903924005.1 uncultured Chloroflexota bacterium
CAAATCGCCCGATTCCGGGCGTGCCGGGGGTCGAATCGCGTCGAAATGATCGGTGGCACCGATCACCGGAGCCGTTGCCACGCGAAATCGATCGGTGGGACCGATCAGACGCAGGCCCCGAGGCCCCGGCGCACCCCGCCCACGCTGATCGGTGGCACCGATCGATTCCCGGCCTCAGACCCTCGACTGATCGGTGGCACCGATCAAATCGCCCGATTCCGGGCGTGCCGGGGGTCGAATCGCGTCGAAATGATCGGTGGCACCGATCACCGGAGCCGTTGCCACGCGAAATCGATCGGTGGGACCGATCAGACGCAGGCCCCTACTCCCACTCGATCGTGGCGGGCGGCTTGCTGCTGATGTCGTACACGACGCGGTTGACGCCCGGGACCTCGTTCACGATGCGCGAGGAGATCTTGCCCAGCACGTCGTAGGGCAGCTTCGCCCAGTCCGCGGTCATCCCGTCCTCGGACGTCACGGCGCGGATGGCCACCACGTTTGCGTACGTGCGGCCATCGCCCTGGACGCCCACGGAGCGCACCGGCGTGAGGATGGCAAACGACTGCCAGACGCTGTGGTACAGCCCGGCCGCCTTGATCTCGTCGATGACGATCCAGTCCGCGTCGCGCAGCGTGTCGAGGCGCTCCGCGGTGACCTCGCCCAGGATCCGGATGGCCAGACCCGGCCCCGGGAAGGGCTGTCGCTGGACCATCGCGTCCGGCAGACCCATGGCGGCCCCAACCAGGCGTACCTCGTCCTTGAACAGGTAGCGCAGCGGCTCAATCAGCTTGAAGCGCAGATCGGCCGGCAGCCCGCCCACGTTGTGGTGCGTCTTGATCTTCTGCGCGGTCTTGTTGTCCGACGTGGCGGACTCGATGACGTCCGGGTACAGCGTGCCCTGCGTGAGGAAGTCGATCTGGCCAATCTTGGCCGCCTCCTCCTCAAAGACCCGGATGAACTCGTCACCGATGATCCGGCGCTTCTCCTCCGGGTCCGTGACGCCGGCAAGACGGGCGAGGAACCGCTCGCGCGCATCCACCATCACCAGCCGCATGCCCAGGTTGGCCTCAAATGTGACGCGCAGGAGGTCCGATTCCTTCTTGCGCATCAGCCCGTGGTCCACGTAGATACAGGTGAGCCGATCACCCACCGCACGGTGGACAAGCGCTGCGGCTACCGCGGAGTCCACACCGCCCGAGAGCGCGCAGATCACCTGGCCGCTAGACCCGGTTTCGGCCGCATGGCGGTCCACGCGCTCGCGGATCTCGGCAACGGTTGTGTCGATGAAGTTGGCGGACGTCCAGGCGGGCGCAATCCCGGCGATGCCGGTGACGAAGTTGCGCAGGATGTCCTTGCCGCGCGGCGTGTGGACCACCTCAGGGTGGAACTGGATGCCGTACAGACGGCGATCCGGGGCGGAAAGCCCGGCGTACGGCGTGGAGTCCGTCTGCGCCGTGGCGGTGAAGCCCTCGGGCAGCCGGGTGATCGAATCGCCGTGACTCATCCAGACGGGCTGCTCGCGGTCGATGCCGGCGAAGAGCGCGCCAGCGTCGGTGATCTGGACGCTGGCCGGGCCGTACTCGCGCTTGGCCGACGGCTGGACGTCGCCGCCTAGCTCGAGGGCCATCAGCTGGGCGCCGTAGCAGATGCCCAGGACGGGCAGGCGGCCGCTCCAGATGGACGCGTGCGGCTTTGGGGCGTTCGCGTCGTACACGCTGTTCGGCCCGCCCGAGAGGATGATCGCGCGGACACCGCGGCGCTCAAGCTCGGCCAGGGGGGTGTCGTGGGGCAGGAGCTCCGAGTAGACGTTGAGCTCACGGACGCGCCGGGCGATCAGCTGGGCAAACTGGCTGCCGAAGTCAAGGACGGCGACGACACCGGGCTCAGGGATGATGGCCGCCGTGGGCGGGTCGTTGTCCGTGCGGACGGGGGCAGGCGCGTCGAGGGCGACCTCGAGATAGGCCTCAACCTCGGCATCGTCTGAACCCAGCACGCGGTGGCCCGCGTTGGCGGCGTCACCGTGGACGGTCTTGCCCCGGTCGCGGGCCGTCGGCGCTGACGGCTGCTCGTCCTGCTCGGTCAATGACCCCTCCGGAGTTGGCTTCGGCTGTGTGCGCAGAGTTTAGCGGCCCAACCAGTGTTGAGGGTCAACGGTCCGGCCGGTACGCTGCGCAGCATCGTCCGCAGCGCAATCGCCCGAGGGAAACTGTCCATGCAGGCACCACATCGACGGCGAGCCGTCCGCGTCACGGCGCTCGTTGCAGGGGCGCTGCTCGCGGTTGCTGGCCTCGGCGGAGCCCCGGCGCCGGTTCGAGCAGTGGGGACCACGCCAACAACCACGACGATGTACCTGCCGGACCTCAACCCCAAGCCCGCGGGCCGGACGACCGACCTCATCGCCATCGTGCAGCCTGCAGTCGGCGCGGGCACGGTGATCTTCTTCGACACCAGCGGAGGCGGATCGGTGGAGATCGGGAGTGCACCCACCACCCTCGATCCATACCTGATGGGCCAGTCGCGCGCCACGTACACGGCACCCGCGGACATGGCGACGGGCGCCTACCAGCTCGTGGCCGTCTTCCAGGGGAACGACACGTATGCCGGGTCGCAGTCCGAGCCGATGCTGTTCAACGTGGGCCCGCGGCCGACGACCACCACCGTGGCGGCGTCCAGTCCGCATGACCTGAGTGGCGCAACCGCACGCAAGGGGGAGGTCCTCACAATCTCCGTGTCGGTGGTGGATACCGGCATGTACTCGCCCAACGCGCCGCTCGTCGCCGGCACCGTCGAGATCAAGGTGGACGGCGCCACCGTTGGCACTCCCACGTTGGGCGCGGGGCTGCCGACATCCCAGGCAGGCGTCGAACTCCCCACAGCGGGTTGGACGCTGGGCACGCACGCGATCACCGCGGCGTACAGCCCGGGCGCCGACACGGACCATGCCGCCTCGTCAACCGCTGTGGCGTTCAACGTGTCCCTGATCGCGGGACCGGTGGACGCGACCGGCGTGGGCCTGCAGTACGCGACCTTCTATCCGTACAAGGACGGCTACCGCGACACCGTTGCCGCCATCGGCAGCCGATCGGCTCCGGCCAGCATCAGCGTACGGATCTACTCGCCGGCCGGCGCACTCGTGAAGAGCGCTGCCGTGGCCTCGGGCACAGGCGCATACGCCGTGCCGTGGAACGGGAGGACCAGCAGCGGGGCGATGCGTCCGGCAGGCAAGTACAAGGTGGTCCAGGTCCTGACCAACCTCGGCGGCACGCACCTCACCGTCACCAGCTACGTGAACCTGTCGGCCAAACACCTGTACACGTACACGGCGACGCTGCATAAGGGGGTGGCGGCGGGCGTCTTCACCACCAAGCGCTGGATCGGCTGGGAGTTCAAGCTTCCTGCGGCGTTCGCCTACAAGGGCCTCACCGTCTCCGTCTATGGCTGGACGGCCAACCAGCCGGGGCTGCTCGGCGCCCAGGACTACACGGTCTGCCCATGGTGGGGCTGGGACCCCTCGTGCGTTGTGCGGTCGACGAGCGTACCAACCGCGTGGGGCTGGAAGTCCGTCACGGCGTCGCTCGCGCTGGACCGCCTCGGCCGAGCAGTGACCGTGTTTGCCTGGGCTGCGCCCGGCGGGACGATCCACGCCAAGTACGCCCGTGTCCGCGTGACCTACACGGTCCTCAAGTAGCGGTCGGGCGCGCCGAGTTCAGCCGCCCGCGGCCGGCGCCGAGCGGAACGTGCCCGCCAGCGCGGTCTTGCCGTCGCCGTCTCGCGCGTAGCGCAGCGAGCCGCCCGGCAGCGTGATGTCGAGCTTCGTTACGCCGCTGGCGTCGTCAATCGACCCCGTCCCGCTCACGGCCATGCCCGGCGTGAAGGCGCAAGCGGTCAGCTTCAGGTCCGTGCCGGCGTCGGTTGGCTTGTACTCCAGTACCCCGCCAAAGTCGCAGCCCATCTTGATGGGATCGGCGTCGAGCATGTCCAGGTAGTCGTTGCTGTTCTCCACCTGATCCGTGAACGAGCCCATAAAGGCGGCGGCGTCCTTGTACGCGGCTTCGGTGTCGGCGGCGGTGGCCACGTAGTCGTCCGAGACGGAGCCGGGGCAGGTCAGGATGGGGCCGCCCAGGCTCGTCCCCTTGACCATGTATGCGGCGACGTTGTCGTCAGGACAGCTGAGCCCCCAGCCAAAGATCACGTGGGGGCCGCCGGTCTGGATGATCACGTTGACGTTGGAGAGCCGGTTGGCGATGCGGATGGCGTTGGCCACGGGCGTGATGGGGTCCGTGGTGGCCACCATGACAACCGTGGGATAGGGCGCGTTGACGATGGGCGCCGGGCGCGGATCCGCCACGGGGTGGTTCGGCCAGTAGAGACACGGCATGTCGGCGTAGTACACGTCGCCAAAGCGCGAGGCCGCAGCGCCATTGCTCCGCCCAACCGCCATAAAGGCGGCCAGCCTGTCCAACTCGGAACCCGCGTCCGCGTTGTACACGTAGTCCTGGCACTCCACCGCGTAGTACATGGCGTCCGAATACGTTGGGTCCGGGACCACCTTCTGCGTGTCCGGGTCCACGGCGATCGCCGCGTACGTGAGGCGCGCCAGCGGCACGAGGTCGCCGTCATAGGCGGCCGTCAGGGCTCGGAGCAGGAGTTCGCGGTCGCCGGGCGAGTACAGGTAGTTCGTGGCGGCGTTCTCGATGTCGCCCGCGGTGAGCGTCCGCGGCTGCGTGGTGCCGTCGCCCATCGGGAAGTCCAGCGTGAGCCCGCCGGCGTCCGCGCGGGCAACCAACTTGTCGTACTGGGCCAGCGGATCTCGGCCCTCAAGGTCTGCCTTGCACGCGGTGTCGGCGGAACAGTCGTTGAGCGTGGCGATCAGGGTGTCGTTGAAGGTGCGGGCGGCTTCGCCCAGGTAGCTGGCGCCATCAACCGTGAGGTCCACGGGTCCGTCCAGATAGAGCGTGGCGATCCGGTCCGGATGCGCGGCCGCATAGGTCTGCCCGTACTGGGTGCCGTAGCTCTCGCCGTACAGGTGGAGCTGGTCCACCTTGAGGTACTCGCGAATGGCCTCAAGGTCCTCTACGGCCTGGCGCGTGCCGTAGAAGGGCAGGTCGGCTGGGTCCGCCTTGGCCTCGGTCAGGCAGTCGCCGACGTAGGTCTTGGCAGCCGCGCCTGACTGCTCCGTGCGCGCCGGCTCCGTGCTGGGGACGTCCGTCCCGTAATAGACGGCCGTTGCGGCGGGGCAGAAGATGGGGTGGGACTGGCCCACGCCGCGCTGGTCGATGAAGACGATGTCGAAGTGTTCCGGAATGGACGTGGGGTAGTAGCTCGTGTAGTTGTCGGCGGCGGCGATGCCGCTAGAGCCGGGCCCGCCCGTGATCACGACGTACGTGCCCACTCGGTCCTTGGTGGCGCGCCGGATGGCGAAGGTGACGTCCCAGGTGGGACCGCCTGCGACGTAGTGGTCGCGCGGGACCGAGAGCGTGATGCACTCGAATTCGCTGTCCGGGCACGCCTTCTTGCTGACGAAGCTCCAGCCGCCCGCGATGGGCTGGGCGGCGGGGGTTGTGGCGGCCGGGGTGGGCGCAGGCGCGCTGGCCGCGGGCTCGCTGGCCGAGGGCTGCGCCGATGGGACGTGGGTGGGCTCGGCCGGGGCCGGAGTTGGCGTTGCCGGCGCACAGGCCGCCAGGCTCACCACCACGCCCGCTGCCAAAACAGCGCCGACCATCCGCCCCGAAATCTGCATGGCCCGATCCTACGCGGCGGGATGCGCGCCAGCGCGGCCGAGCCGCGCCACGGGACGCGCTACTTGCCGCGCAGCTGCCAGGACTTGCCCTCGGTGACCACCGACGGCGCGTACACCACCTCGACGTCGTGCATGTCGGCGATGGTGCGGGCGCCAAGCGCCGCCATCGACTGGCGGAGCGCGCCCATCAGGTTCTGCGTGCCGTCCGTGACGTGCGACGGGCCGTTGAGGATCTGGTCCAGCGGGCCAACGGTGCCCACCTTGATCCGCGTGCCGCGCGGCAGTACCGGCGAGGGCGCGGCCATGCCCCAGTTGGTGCCGTGGCCGGGAGCTTCCGCGGCGCGGGCAAGCGGCGAGCCAAGCATCACCACGTCAGCGCCGGTGGCGATGGCCTTGGCGATGTCGCCGCCCTTCTTCATGCCGCCGTCCGCGACAACCGGCACGTAGCGCCCGGTCTCGGCGAAGAACACGTCACGCGCCGCCACCACATCCGCAACGGCTGTGACCTGCGGGACGCCGATGCCGAGGACCTCGCGCGTGGTGCATGCGGCGCCGGGACCCACGCCGACAAACACGGCTGCGGCGCCCTGCTCCATGAGCTGGAACGCGGCGTCTGCGTTGGTGGTGTTGCCCACGGCAACCGGGATGGGCATGGAGCGGACGAAGTCGGCGAGGCTCAGCGGCGTGTAGCCGCTGGCGATGTGGCGGGCCGAGCTCACCTGGCTCTGGACGAGGAACAGGTCCGCGCCGTGCTCTGCGCAAACGTGGCCAAACTTCTGAGCGACGCCGGGGGTTGCCGAGAAGGCGGCCTTGGAGCCTGCCGCGTGCAGTTCTGCGATCCGGCGGGCGATCAGCTCCTCGCGAATGGGCGCCATGTACGCCTCGGCGAGGATGTTCTGGATCTCGTCGTCAGGGGCGGCGGCGATCCGGCCCAGCACAGCGGCGGGGTCGTCGTAGCGGAACTGGACGCCCTCAAGGTTGAGGATGGACAGACCGCCAAGCCTGGCCAACTCGCCGCTGAGCCGCACGTCTGCCACGGCGTCCATGGCGGCAGCAAGCACCGGGATCTCAAGGTGAATGCCGCAGAAGTCCTGCGCCAAAACGACGTCAGCCGGATCCACGGTGTCCGTGCCCGGGGCAAGCGAGACGTCCTCAAAGCCGTACGTCTGGCGGATCGAGTCCACCTTCGAGCGGAAGACCCGGCGGTTCGCCAGCGTCTCGGTCATCGCGTCCTCCGGTGGTGTGCCTGCACCTGCAATTGGGCCGCCTCGATTGCGTCCGCACAGTCTACCCGGCCCGCGCGCGGGGTCATACTGAGAGCGTTGCAGCGTCCGGACCTGACGATGACGAGGGCGGCCATGAGCAAAGACAAGAAGCACAAGGGCGAAACCGAAGACGGCGCCAAGCCCAACGGCATGGACGTCACGCTCAACCGCGTGCTTGGCGAACCGGCCGATCCGCCGCCGCCCGCCCCGCCTGCGCCCGCGCCGATGTCCACCAAGCGCTACCTCGAGGAGCTTGCGAAGCTCCAGGTGGAGTTGGCGAAGCTTCAGGAGTGGGTCCACGCGCGCGGCTTGAAGGTTGTGGTCCTGTTTGAGGGCCGGGACGCGGCGGGCAAAGGCGGCGCCATCAAGACGATCACCCTGGCGCTGAACCCCCGCATCGCCCGTGTTGTGGCGCTGCCGGCACCCACAGAGCGCGAGCGCACGCAGTGGTATTTCCAGCGCTACGCGGCGCACTTGCCCGCGGCGGGCGAGATCGTGCTGCTAGACCGCTCCTGGTACAACCGCGCGGGTGTCGAGCGGGTGATGGGCTTCGCCACCACGGAAGAAGTGGCGGAGTTCTACCGCTCCTGCCCCGAGTTTGAGCGGATGCTGGTCCGCTCCGGGATCATCGTGGTCAAGTACTGGTTCTCGGTGAGCGACACGGAGCAGGAACGCCGGTTCCAGGCGCGCATCAAGGACCCCACAAAGCGCTGGAAGCTCTCGCCGATGGACCTCCAGAGCCGCGCCCGATGGATCGAGTACTCCATGGCCAAGGACGAGATGTTCCGCCACACGGACATCAAGCAGGCGCCTTGGTACGTGGTCAACGCGGACGACAAGAAGCGCGCCCGCCTCAACGTGATCAGCCATCTGCTCTCGCTGGTCCCGTACGAGGACCTGACGCCGGAGCCGATTGTGCTGCCGCCGCGGGAGCCTGACCGAGGCTACGTCCGCCCGCCGATGGACGAGCAGACGTTCATCCCGGAAGTCTTCTAGACGCTCCTAGGCGATCGGCTCGCGCGCGATCCGGTGGCCTTCCGGATCCAGCGCAAACCAGCGCGCCCGTGCCGGATCGCCGGCCAGCATCACCACGCGCCTGACCGACTCCGTATAGGCCGGCCAGATGGCAAGGTCGGGCACCTCGGCGGATGCCACCCAGCGCATTGCGTCGTGCTCGTGGGACAGAGCCACCACGGCATCGGAGGGGACCCGCACAGCAAAGACCATCGACAACCCAACTGCGTCGGCGGTCTCGTTGTAGAGCGGCAGGATCTGGTCGAGGTCGTAGAACGCCTCAATGTCGGCCGGGCCAAGACCGGTCTCCTCCGCCACCTCGCGCAGCGCTGTCATCGGCACCCGCTCATCGGCCTCCACGCGGCCGGTCACGCACTGCCAGAGCCCAGGGAAGGTGCGATGCGGAGCACGGCGGATCAGCAGGAGTTCCACATTGCCCCTGCGGGGGTGGACGCGAAAGACCCAACACTCAACGATGCCTGGGCGAAGACTCATGGCGGGTTCGCCTCCAGGCGCTGGCGCTCGGCGCGCTCTAGGTTCTCAAGTTGCTCGAGATGCATCAGGTCGTGGACGCCGGCAAACAGCAGCCACTCGCCACACCGAAGGCGCCCAACCAGCGGGTGCTCAAGTGGGCACGGCTCTTCCTCGTGACCGGCGATCTGACGTCCAGCCCGCTCGATGACGCGCTGCGACGTGGCGAGCCGACGAAGGAGCGTCTCCCGCGTGGCATCGGCCGCGCCCGGCACGCTCGGCACCACCGCGGCGGCATCGGCCGGCCAGCGTCCGGACGCGGCGAGTGCGCCGGCCATCGCCAGCCCCGCCCGCGCCTCTGCCGTGTGGCCCAGCGCCTGCGCCACGTTCCAGTCGCCCTCGCCGCCCGGGAGGGCAAAGGCAGCGACAGGAAGCGACGCCACCACCGAGGCCAGCGCGTCCGCCACGGCGGCCAGCTGCGCGACCACCAACTCAGCGGAACCAAGCCCGGCGCGACGCCGAACCTCGCGGCGGACCGAGATGAAGCGACCGTCCTCGATGCCGCGCCACGCAGCGACGATGTCGGGAGCCGATGTCTCCAGCGCCTCGAGGCGCGAGCCCATGACCGTGGCGGTGCCCGTGCCCTGCGGGTCTAGGGCAGCAGCTGGCGGAGCGCGAACAGCACGTTGGCTGGGCGCTCGGCGAGGCGGCGCATGTACCAGGGGTACCAGGCAGCACCATAGGCAATCAGCGTCTGGACGCGGTATCCGGAGCGCGACAGGGCCCGCTGTTCCCGCGCCCGGATGCCAAACAGCATCGTCACTTCAAAGGCGTCCTTCGGGATGCCCGCCGCGGCCGCGTGTGACGCGATCTGCTGCACCAGTTCCACGTCGTGCGTGCCCAGGCCAATGCGCAGCGGCCGTGTTCGGCCCTCCCGCAGCAACGTCACGGCCACGCCAAGGTAGTTGGCGTCCACTTCGCGCTTTGACTTGAAGGCAATCGTTTTGGGCTCGTCGTAGGCGCCCTTCACCAGGCGGATGGCCGGGTTGATCGGCAGCAGTCGCTCCACGTCCTTGGCCGTGCGCCGCAGGTACGCCTGGAGGCAGATGCCGGTGCGCGGGTACGTGGCGCGCAGACGCTGGTACAGGTCCAGCGTCCGGTCAACGTACGAGCTGTCCTCCATATCGATCCAGAGGTACGAGCCCTGCGCCTCGGCCGCGGCGGCCAGCGTGACCAGATTCGTGAAGCAGGCGTCCTCGTCCACGTCGAGGCCAAGCTGCGTGGGCTTGACGCTGATCTCGCCGTCAATCTCTGCGGTCTTGATCCCGGCCAGGAGCGCCGTGTAGTTCTCAACGGTCTGCTGCGCCTGGGCAAGCTCGGTGATGTTCTCACCAAGCTTGGTGTACATCGTGCCGATGCCCAGGACCTGCAGGTCAACCGCTGCGTTCAGCGCGTCATCGATGGTGTCGCCGGGCATAAACCGCCGAACGGCCTTCTGCATGAACGGCAGCCGCGGCATGTGGTCGCGCATCCACTGGTTGCGGGCACACCAGAGCAGGATCTTGCGCAGGACGGCGTTCACAGTCTCTCGAACCGCTCCACAGGCAGGACAAACACCGTTGCGCCGCCCACCTCAACCTCGAGGGGATACGGCATGAAGAACTCGCCGGGCTCCATGATGGGCGGCATGGGGTTGACAATC
>CAIXZV010000045.1 GCA_903924005.1 uncultured Chloroflexota bacterium
AGTGACGGAGAACAGGTCGCTCTCCAGATCCTTCACCGCTGTCGCCGGCGCCGTGTCTGCCGGCAGCGCGAAGGCCACGATGATCTCCTCGAGAGGGACCTCCCATGCGGTCGCGATGTCACCTAGGGTCATCCAGCCCTTGATCTCGGTCACGGTGACCCCCTGCGGCGCGACACGTTCGCCGCCCGCGGTTGTCTTCCCGGTGGTGAGGAAGCTGCCGCTCGCCATGCCGGTGCCGATGACGCCTGCGAACACGGCGATGACAAGGAGGCCGTAGGCGACCGGCGGGATCCGGCGGCGACGCATGGTGGGCGCGGCCGCCGATGGGGTAGCGACCGAGGTGGCCGGAGCGGCCGGAGTGCTGGTCACGGTCTGTGTCTCCTTGTTCATGATCGGCCACCAAACGGCAGGCCAAAGCGGAGCTCGAGGGCGCCGGCACGCGGGCACGCCTCCACGCACTCGAGGCAGCCGATGCAGTCGGCCGAGGTGATCTTGGTTGCGGTGGCTACCTCGATGCCCATCGGGCAGCTCTTGGTGCACAGGTTGCAGTCAACGCAGGCAGGGGCCGAACGCTCGAGGTACACGGGGCTGAAGCGGGCAACGATGCCGTTCGCCGCGCCCAGCGGGCAGGCATAGCGGCACCACGGGCGATCGACAATGAGCGCGCCGAGCACCGTCAGGCCCAAGACGAGAAGACCGAA
Source organism: uncultured Chloroflexota bacterium (assembly GCA_903924005.1). GTDB lineage: Bacteria > Chloroflexota > Limnocylindria > Limnocylindrales > CSP1-4 > CAIXZV01. Next base: position 702 of record CAIXZV010000045.1, read on the forward strand.
GCCGGTGCTCTCCTGGCCAATGTTCAAAAGGGCGATCCAGGGATCCACATCCCGGAAGACCATCACTCCAAACGTCGCGGTTCCCCAGATCGCCCAGCCAAGCACGGCGTACTTGAGGAAGCGCAACGGCCGGTCGAGAACTGCGAGGGGGGCAGCAGCGCGGCGGAGCGCGCGGACCCCACGGAAGATGGCCGGCGAACGGCGCTGCGCAAACGAACTCACGCTGGCGACCATGTCCTGCAGAAAGCCCAGAGGACAGATCCAGCCGCAGAACGCCCCGCGCGCTAGAAAGGCCAGCAGGAGGACTGCGATGGCGAGCACAACGTTGGACGAGTGCACATGGGGCACAAACTGTCCGGCCGTCAGGAACGTGACGATCGTCTCGATGCCGCCAAACGGGCAGAGCGCCTCAGGGCTGGTCCCCGTGGCGCCTGCAGCAGCAACAATCGCGCGGTCATACACAACCCACGCGATGTAGAGCGCAACAGACACCTGGACAACTCGGCGGAAGCCTTGCATGCCGCGAAGGGCCGCCAACCCGCGGCGGGGGTGCCGGACGATCCCGGAGCCTCGCTTGCGTTTGGGTGGCATGTCGATGATCGCGAGTGGCTGATGCGTCACGGTTGGGCTCCTGGGCTGGAGGGCCAACCAGCATCCATGGCCGGTTGGCGTCAACTGCAGCCTGCGGTCTGTCTGTGGATCTGCTGTGGAGTCCGCATGGAGATTGCTTGCAGGCCTTGCTCCCGGCCAAAACCCGCACGAACTCCATACGGTGTCCATACGGGGTCCATGTTCGGCTTCGATGCTGCAGCTACCACAAGCGTCCGCTCCGGGAACCTCCCACAGGGCGCAGCACATCGAGGTATCGACAGATGAAGTCCATCGCTCTCCCGTTCGCCGGCGCAGGCCTGGTCCTGCTCCTGACTGTCGGCGCTGCCGCAGCCGCCACGCCCGCCCCGAGCACACCCGCCGTGTCCACCCCGGTCACGACACCGGCGACAACGCCCGCCACCACGGGCACGGTTGCCGCGATCCTCGGTCTGAAAGACGCACAGGTCATGACCCTCCGCCAGGGGGGCCTCAGCCTTGCCCAGATCGCCGTGCAGCAGAAGGTGGATCCGCAGCGCCTGATCGACGCGCTTGCCGCGCAGTGGACCGTGCGCATCGACGCCCGCCTCGCCGTTGGCGCCATCACGGCTGACCAAGCAAAGACCCTCAAGGCCAATGTCGCGGTCCAGGCCAAGGCCATGGTCAACCAGGTCACCGTGGGCGGGATGCGCGGTGCCGCAGTCGGCGCCGGACCCAACGGCACGATGCGCGGAACAGGTGCGGGCACGGGCGCCGGAATGCGCGCAAACGGCATGGCCAGCAACGGCGCAGGCCGCGGCGGCGCGATGCGTGGCGGCGGCGCAGGCGGCAACGGCTGTCTGACGACCACAACGGCGCCGTCAAGCTGAGCGAACTCTTGGGACGGGCTGCCTCCCGCTTGGCCGCCCGTCCTACGATGGCTGACACGATGAGCACCATCTTGGTCGTCGACGACGAGCCCCACATCCGCGAGGTTGTGGGCTCCTACCTTGTCCGCGAAGGGCACGAGGTCCTCTACGCCGGCGACGGTGATGCTGCGCTGGCGCTTGCACTGGAAGCTGAGCCCGACCTGATTGTGCTTGACGTGATGCTCCCGGGCCGCTCCGGGTTTGACGTGCTGCGCGAACTGCGGACGGCCGGACGCCACTCGGCAGTGATCATGTTGACCGCACGAGACGACGTGATTGACCGTGTCGCCGGGCTGGAAATCGGCGCTGACGACTACGTCACCAAACCTTTTGAGCCGCGTGAGCTCGTTGCCCGCGTTGGGGCGGTCCTTCGCCGGTCAGCTGCCGTGCAGGCCGCGCCGGCACCAGCATCCCCTGGACTGGCGGCCCTGCCGCCTGCCCGCCCGTATCTCGACCTAGAGATCGACGATGGCGCGCGCGAGGTGCGCCGAGGCCGGGCCGATCTTGGTCTCACGCGAGCGGAGTTCGAGCTGCTGCTTGCCCTTGTCGAGGTGCCGGGCGCGACCTGGACGCGGACCCAGCTGGGCGAGCGCGTGTTTGGCGAGGCGTACGACGCCTATGACCGCACCATCGACAGCCACATCAAGAACCTGCGCCGAAAACTTGGCGAGAGGACAGGGGGCCGCGAGTACGTTGAGACCATGCGCGGGATCGGCTACCGCGCGGCACGCGAGTGACACGCCCGCGGGCCATGCGCGTGGGGCTGGCGGTCCGTCTCGCCGTTGCCTTTGCAGGCGTTGCCGTGATCACCGCGCTCGCCATCGCCATCGCGACGCCGCCGATCGTCGGCCGCGGTTTCGCGGCGGTGCAGTCTGCGCCGGCGGTGATCCCAGGCGCCAGCGGCGGTTACGGGCCAGGCCACGGGCTCGGGCCGGGAGCTGGGTCCCCCGGCGTCTACGCGGCCCAACTGCAGGCTGAAACAAGTACCACCATCACGATCGTTGCCGTGCTTGCGGCCGCCGGGGCGTCGCTGCTAGGCGTGTTCATCGCGCGGCGGATCGCGCGACCACTCGTTCGGCTTGAGTCAGCTGCGGCCGCGCTTGCCCACGGCAATCTAGCAACGCGGTCAGGGCTGTCTGGGCGGGGGGACGAGATCGGGTCCCTCGGCCGGTCCTTTGACGCAATGGCGGCGGACCTTGAGCGCGGCGACACGGCTCGGCGCAGGTTCTTCCAAGATGCCGCCCACGAGATGAAGACCCCGCTCGCGGTCATCGAGGCCACAGCCGCGGCCGTGATTGACGGCGTCTACGAGCACGAAGGGCGGCACCTCGAGACCATCCGGACGCAGGCCCGCCTGCTGAGCCGGATCGTGGATGACCTGCGCACGATCAGCCTGGCGGATTCCGGGGCACTACCGCTCAATCGTGGGCACGTCCCGCTTGCGGAGATCGTCGGCGGCATCGGCACCGCCTTTGAAGCTCGGGCGGCGGCGCGTGGCGCAACCCTGACGGTGGCAACGCCTCCCACGCCGCGCCTCGTTCTTGCTGCTGACAGGGACCGGGTGTTGCAGGCAATCGCCGCCATGGTGGACAACGCAATCAGGTACGCGCCAGCCGGTGGGCACGTCACCGTGACCGGCGGGGCCTCGCCCTCCTCGGCGGCAATGGCCCGGGTCGAGGTGCTCGACGACGGACCAGGCGTGCCAGCTGACGGTCTCGAGTTTGTGTTCGACCGCTTCTATCAATCCGATCAGGGCCGCGACCGGGCATCTGGGACCTCAGGCCTCGGACTCGCGATCGCCCGGGCGATTGCCGAAGCCCATGGCGGGCGCACGGGTGTCGAGAACCTCGCGGCAGGCGGTGCGAAGTTCTGGCTCGAGATCCCGCTCGTCACCGCTGACTAGGCGCTCCATCGCATCAGCGGCGCCCAGACCACGCTCAGGCGTCGGCACCGTCTACGTGAACTACGCCCAATCCCCACGTCCGCTACACGCTGTCGCCACGCAGGGACCCCATCGTGATGGTCATCACGCAACGGGGGTAACAGGGCGCGTCGGCGTCACAGCACAAGGGTTAACCACATGCAGTCTCTCGG
>CAIXZV010000046.1 GCA_903924005.1 uncultured Chloroflexota bacterium
GAGGCGCACCTCCAGGAGGGCTCGCCGGGCATCGGCCGGGTTGCATCCACGCTGACAATGCCTGTCGGGAGCTCGCTGTTCGGCCTCATCCGCGAGGGTGTGCCGATGCGGGTTGGGCCCGACACGGTGCTGGCAGAGGGCGACAAGGTCATTGCGATCGGGCACCCCGACTGCGAGGCCGATCTGCGTCGACAACTCATCGGGGAGCACGGCGAGGGCTGATGCCCAGGGCCGCTCGGAGCGGCGCAACCGGACATCCCCTCCACTCCGCTGGGCAGTCCGGCTGCGTTATGCCGGTGCGGCTGCGTCAGCGCACCCAGTGCGCCGTTGCTCCGCCGGGTAACTGAAGGCTAAGAACCCGCAACATTGGCACCAACGTGTTGGTCCCATGTCTTGACAATGGGATTGATAGGGTTTTACCCTTCCCCGTACCCGGAGCAGACGCCCGGATCCACGCAGGAGGCTGACCCATGACGTTCGATCGTCACCCGTCACCCTTCGGCGCGCGCACCTGCAACCACACCGCCGGGGCGGCCTGAGCATGGCAGGCGCTGGTCGGCCGGACCGGGATGACTCCAGACCCGTCTACGTCATCAGTGTTGCTGCAACGCTTGTTTCAGCACATCCACGGACGCTGCGGATCTACGAGGATGAAGGCCTGGTCTGCCCGGCGCGCACCCCGTCCAACATCCGCCTCTACTCGGAGGAGGACATCCGCCGGATCCTCTGGATCAGGCACCTCACCCAGGATCGCGGCGTCAACCTCGCCGGGGTTCGAGCGCTGTTCGAGCTTGAGGAACGGCTCGGCATGCGCATCCTCGAAGCCCTCTACGACGAAGGAACGCGTGGGCGCCACGCGGAGCAGCCGGACGAGCCCGGCATCCACGCACCCCACGACCACGACCTCCCCCACCTCTAACGCCACCGGGCTGACTCGGCGGCCCGTCAGTTAGCACCAACATCTCGTCGAGCCGGACAGCCGGCCCGGCGGCCAAGGAGATCACATGGCCAAGCGCGCATCGACCCCGGACACGGAGCCCAAGGAGCTTCCGTCCGGCACGCTTGAAATCCCGCTCGTCGCCCTGCGTGAAACCGTCATCTTCCCGGAGATGATCGTCCCGCTCCAGGTGGGCCGGGAGAAGAGTGTTGCCGCCCTCAACGCCGCCACGGAGTTGGGCGGCCCAATTGCGCTGGTCACGCAGCGCCGACCCGAGCAGGAGGAGATCGGCGATCCCTCCGAGCTCTTCGAGATTGGGACCGTCGCCAAGATCGCCCAGGTGGTCCAGCTCCAGGACAACACCGTCCGGGCCATCGTGCAGGGGCCAGGCGCGCATCCGCGTCCTCGGGTTCGTCCAGAGCTCGCCGTACCTCAAGGTCCGCGTTCAGGTCCTCGAGGAGGGAGACTCCACGGGCGTTGAGGTGGCGGCGCTCGTGCGCAGCGTCCAGAGCCAGATGGAGCAGTACGTTGCCAACGGCGCGCCAGTGCCGCCGGAGGCCGCCGTTGCCGCGCGCAACATCACCGAGCCCGGGCTCTTGGCGGACATGGTGGCGTACAGCCCCGACATGACCACCGAGCAGCGCCAAGAGCTCCTCGAGACGCTCGACATCGAGCAGCGGCTGCGTCTCGTGTCCAACTTCCTTGCCCGCCAGACCGAAATCCTCGAGCTCAAGGGGAGGATCCAGAGCGAGGTCAAGTCCGAGATGGACAAGACCCAGCGGGAGTACATCCTTCGCGAGCAGCTCAAGGCCATCCAGCGCGAGCTGGGCGAAGACGACCCCCAGCAGGCCGAGATCAACGAGCTGCGCGAGAAGGTGGAGTCCTCGGGCATGCCCGAGGATGTCCGCGCCCGGGCAATCAAGGAGATTGACCGGATGAGCCGGATCCCGTCCGCCTCGCCGGAGGTTGGCGTGATCCGCACGTATGTGGACTGGCTCGTGGGTCTGCCCTGGAACGTGGCCACGAACGACCGCCTCAACATCAAGGAGGCGGCGCTGATCTTGGACGAGGACCATTACGGCCTCGAGAAGATCAAGGAACGCATCCTCGAGTACCTCGCGGTGCGCAGTCTGGCGGACAAGATCCGCAGCCCAATCCTGCTCTTTGTGGGCCCTCCCGGCGTGGGCAAGACC
>CAIXZV010000047.1 GCA_903924005.1 uncultured Chloroflexota bacterium
CATGGGGAGGGGTCGTCCAGCGCGGCGGCCCCGTCTGGAATGCCCTTGAGCACGCTGATGACCACGCCGAGGAGCTCGTCAAAGTTGGCCACATGCCCGGCAAACCAGCTCTCGGCCATCGCCGGGATGACATGGGCGCCTGCACGGTCCCGGCGCCGCAGTTCGCCCGCAACGTCCACACCCCACAGGTCGTTGGCGGCGCGGTTGGCGGCCAACACGTCCATCGCGCCACCGGTGACAAACCGAGGCCAGGACGAGCGTTCAATCTCAATACGCGCCTCGGCAAGCGGGTACGCGTACCCGGTCAGCGAGTCGGATGGGACAGGACCGGGCTCGGGCACAAAGCCCGCGTCCGCGAGGATCTCGCGCACACGCCGCGGCGGCACGTGCAGCGCTTCAAGGATGTCCAGCAGGTGGCGACGGGTGGGCGTGCGACCACCGCGCTCGTACTTGCGGATTGCCTCAGCGGAGAGACCTGCGGCGAAGCCGAGTTCAGCCTGCGTCAGGCCAAGGTGGGTTCGCTCGTGCTTGATCCGCAATCGCCACGTGGACTCTTGGGCAGGCACGAGCGGGACTCCTCCTCCGTCCGGTCCTCCCCTCAGAGCTGGACCAGATGGCATACGCAGAAGACTCTGTCCACGTAGGATCGTCAACGGCGGGATCGGTACATTGTGTACCGATTACCTGCTTGGGTTTCCGCGGGCCGACCCTATGGTCCCAACTGCGGCATGGCCAGGTACAGGGCGTCCGCGAGCCCTCGCGAGTAGGTAGCCGTGAGGTGGTGCTGGTCCCGGTAGATCAGGAACCTTCCCATGATGACGGGACACGGGTCGGTACGGCAGATCCATGCGGTTGGGTCAACCCAGATTGCGCCAGCGCTGACCGCGATGGCCGCTTCGCGCGCGGTGTAGCCGGGCATCGTGACTGCGCTCCACGGCATCGCGCAGGCGGTCGCGTTGTCCAAGTGAGCGGAGAGACACGCCGGCGGGTCCGCATTGGAACGAGGCGTGTCGCCGATCATCAGGACATGCGTGGCAAGCGTGGCCAGCTTGGCAAGCGTGCGCAGTTGCGCCGCGTCCCAGGCTGCGGGTACCTGGGCGATCGGGACGGGCGCCCCGTTCACCAGCATGTTGTAACTGCGCGAGTTGGAGACCACCACAAGCGACGGGTGGAGCGTGGCGATCCGGCTCAGAACCGCCTGGCGCCAGGCATCGCACTCGGTGTAGGCGCGCTTCAGGATGGTGGCGTAGACGGTCGTGTCAGCGGTGGTGCAGGCGGACTTCGTCATGGAGATGAGCCGCCAGCCATGCTCCTCGCTGAGGCGCTCCAATGCCGGGAACCACTGGGCGGCGTGCGAGTCGCCGATCAGCACGACGGTCGTGGAGGACCCGCTCACGCCGAACACGCAGTCGCCCGGGGTCACGGTGGTGACGTCCAGATGGCAGCCGTCCGAGTACACCACCGGGAGGTCGTCGGCGGCCGCGGTCAGGGCGGGGACAAGGTCCGCCGGGACGGGCTCCGCGGCAAGCGTGGGCCTTGGCGTGGCCATGCTCGCGGCAGGCGTGGCACCCGGCGCCGGGGTCCCGGCTGGCGGCGTGCTGAACTCCCGGCCAGAGGGGAGGGGCACATTGACGGTACCCCCGCCAACAGCGGGGCCCGTCGGCCTAACCCGGGCCGTGGAGGCGGTGCTGATGCCAAACGAGGCGAGAGCGACCACCAGGGAGACGAGCCCGGCCATCGCGAGCGACCGCCTCCAGCCCAGGCCGATGAAGCGCCCGTGGCGGATGGGATCCTCAATCCACCGCTGGCTTGCGGCGGCCACGACGATCGCCAGCGCGGCCAGCGCCACGCGGGCGGCACCCGGCAGCGAGCCCCCGGCGACAGCCGTGGGCAGGACGAGGATGGGCCAATGCCATAGGTAGAGCGAGTAGGAGATCCGACCGAGGAACCGCATTGGCGGCAGCGCCAACAGCGTCCCTGGCTGCATCGCGCGGCGCAGCCCTGCAGCGTGCGCGATGGGCTGCGGCGCGGGCAAGCGAAGCCCGGAGGCGATCACGAGCGCGGAGCCGAGCGTCGGCAGCAGCGCGGCCGTACCCGGAAACTGCGTGTCTGCATTGAGCAGGAACGCCGAGGCTACAACCATCGCCAGACCGGTCCAGCCCATGGCGCTCCGGGCACGATCCGGAACCAGGAGCGTTGCGGCCGGCAACGCAAGCAGCGCGCCCATGGCCAGTTCCCACGCCCGGGCCGGCAGCGAGAAGAAGGCCCACGCCTGCGCAGCGTCGGTCAGCCAGAGCGAGACCCCAAACGAGATGACCAGGGTCACGCTGAGCGCGATGCCAAGTCGCCGCAACCCGGCCCGCACGTCCCGCCGTCGGAATGCAACGCCGGACGCCAGCAGGAGCAGCGCTGGCCAGAAGAGATAGAACTGCTCCTCCACGCCTAGGCTCCAGAAGTGGAGGACAGGTGACGGGGGTAGCGTGGAGCCCAGATAGTCTGTCGCCTGGATCGCGAAGCGCATGTTGGAGACGTAGAGCCCGGCCGCGGCCGTGTCCGCGGCGATGTCCGGCAGACGCAGGGGTGGCAGCAGTACCGCCGATGCCACGATCGTCGCAAGCAGCGTGGCCGCCGCAGCGGGGAGCAGCCGCCGAGCGCGCCGCGCATAGAAGGCAGCCAGGTTGACGCCGCCGGTCCCGCTGAGCTCCCGGATCAGGAGCCCAGTGATCAGGAACCCCGAGAGGACGAAGAAGACATCCACGCCGATATAGCCGCCTCCGACGCCCGGGATCCGGGCGTGGAACGCGAGGACCAGGAGGACGGCGACCGCGCGCAGTCCCTCGAGATCGGGACGGAAGGTTGATCGCTCAGTCACCCGCTAGAAGCCCAGCGCGCGCAGCACCGGCGCCATCCGGGCAGCGGCCCGGGATCGGTGCGAGATCGCGTGCTTCTCCGCCGCGCTGTAGAGGCCAAGTGTCCTGCCGCCGGGCGCTTCAGCCTCCGGCTCAAACAGCGGGTCGTAGCCAAACCCGCCGCTCCCCTGCTCGCCCACGGCAATCCGGCCGCGGCACGTGCCGCGCCGCACGATCATCCGCAGACCGCCGCGCGGACCTGCGGTCTCTGGCAGCGCCAGGGCAAGGACGCAGACGTAGCGGCCGCCACGCTGCTCGGAGGGCAGACCGGCAAGTTCGCGGAGGAGTTTTGCGTTGTTGTCGGCATCGGTTGCATCGTCGCCCGCGTACCGGCGGGTGCGCACACCCGGGCCGCCACCCAGGGCGTCCACCTCAAGCCCCGAGTCATCCGCAAGCGTGGGCAGACCAGAGCGTGCGGCGTAGAAGCGGGCCTTGATGCGCGCGTTGGTCTCAAAGGTCTCGCCCGTCTCGTCGGGCTCGCCCTCGATCCCCAGGTCGTCGGGGGCCAGCAGCTCCACGTCGTCAGCAAGCGCCAGAAGCTCGCGCAGTTCGCGGAGCTTGTGACGGGAGCGCGTGGCGACAAGCAGCCGCCGGGCCGGCGACGCGGCCGACACTACCGGCGGACCGTGGCCAGCGCCTTCGCCTGCGCCTCAAACAGCGTGGCGAGCCCGGTGTTGGCGAGATCCAGCAGCTCGTCAAGGGAGGCACGGTCAAACGCCTTTCCCTCGGCCGTGCCCTGCAGCTCCACGTACTTGCCCGCGTCCGTGCCAACCACGTTGAAATCCACTTCGGCGCGCGAGTCCTCGGGATAGTCCAAGTCCAGCATCTTCACGCCGTCGATGATCCCCACGCTCACAGCGGCGATGTGGCCCAGCAGGTGCCGGTCCATGCCGTACGTGATCATCGCCGCGGCCAGCGCGACATAGCCCCCGGTGATGGACGCGGTGCGCGTGCCGCCGTCGGCGACGATGACGTCGCAGTCCACGGTGATGGTCCGCTCGCCAAGCTTGGCCATGTCCACAACGCCGCGCAGCGACCGCCCGACAAGACGCTGGATCTCATGGGTGCGCCCGCCAACCTTGCCCTTGGCGGACTCGCGCTCAGACCGCTCTGCAGTGGCGCGGGGGAGCATCTCGTAGGTGCCGGTGACCCAGCCGGTGCCCTTGCCGCGGAGGTGCGGCGGGACCCGGTCCTCAATGGTGGCCGCACACAGGACCTGCGTGTCGCCAAAGCGCACGAGACACGAGCCCTCGGCCCACTTCTGAACGCCAAGCGTGATCTCGATGGGCCGCAGATCGCCAGGGCGGCGACCATCGGCGCGGGTGCCGCCACGCGGGGCGGGTGCGGCCGGGGGCCGGTTGCCGATGCTCATGCGGGTGCCTCACCTTTGGGTGCTGTGTCTGCTTTGGCTGCTTTGGCTGCGCGCTCGGCCACCTTGGCGGCATCCCAGAGCTCGTCGAGTTGATCAAAAGACAGATCGCGCAGGACCACGCCCTGTGCGGCGGCCGACATCTCCACGTGGTGGAAGCGGCGGCGGAACTTGTCGTTGGCGGAGCGCAGAGCTGCCTCCACCTCGATGCCGGTCTTGCGCCCCACGTTGACAAGGACAAACAGGAGGTCGCCCAGCTCCTCTGCCCGATGCTCGGCGGTCTCGGCCTCAACCAGCTCGCCAACCTCCTCGCGGACCTTGTCCAGCACGCCGTCAATCGACGGCCAGTCGTAGCCAAGGTTTGCGGCTCGCTCCTGCATCTCCTGGCTGGCGGCAAGGGCTGGCAGTGAGCGGCTGATCCCTTCAAGCGCACTCTTGGGCTTGACCTGCCCCGTCTCGTCGGCTGCTGCTGCTGCTGCGGCCCGCTCTCCGGCCTTGATGCGCTCCCACTGGCGATTGACGTCGCCAGCCGTGCGCGCCTCGGTTTCGCCAAAAACGTGCGGGTGGCGACGGACAATCTTGGTGGCAATCGCCTCCCAGACGTCGGTCATGTCAAAGACGCCGGCCTCCGCGGCCAGCTGTGCGTGGAGCACCACCTGCAGCAGCAGGTCGCCAAGCTCGCCCGCGAGCTCCGGCGTGGCGCCGCCCGCAAGCGCGTCGTAGACCTCGTACGCCTCCTCAAGCAGATGGTTGCGGAGCGTCTCGTGGGTCTGTTCGCGGTCCCACGGGCAGCCGTCGGGCGCCCGGAGCCTGTTGGAGATCCACGGCATGCCCCAGGGGGACGCAGCGTCAGCCACCGGGGACAGCGGTCCAACGTAGAGGGGTGCGGCCAGATCCGCAGCCACAAGCTCGCCCACGGTAGTTGCGTCTGGGCGGCCGATGCGGCCCACGACGTGGTCAGCCGGGTAGAGGCGGCGCAGCACGTCAAGCGGCTTGCGACCGCGCGGCCCGTGTCGCCCCGGCAGCGGCTCAGCCGGCTCCACCGAAAGATCGGCAAGCAATGGCACGCCAAACCGCACGCGCGGCCACGGGATGACAAACAG
>CAIXZV010000048.1 GCA_903924005.1 uncultured Chloroflexota bacterium
CCGTCCGGGAGGGCGCTAGCCGCTGCCTCGGCCGCAAACCGCGCGTTGAGCCCGGCGATGATCGCGCGCTGCATCTCCACACGATCGGGCGTGAGCCCTTTCGCGATGGCGAGGCCCTGGCTGTGGTCTGTGAGCACCTGGTAGGCATAGCCGCGCCGACGGGCCGCCTCGGCCATCACCTCGATGGTGTGGATGCCGTCGCTCCAGTCCGAGTGCGAATGGAGATCGCCCCTGAGGTCCGCCCAGGTGATCTGCGCTGGCAGCGTGCCGGCGCGCGCGGCCTCAATCTCGCCCTGGTCCTCGCGCAGCTCGGGCGGCACGAAGTCAAGATCAAGAAACCGGTAGACGGCCGCCTCGTCGGGCATGGTGCGAAGCTCGGCAGCCGCGCCGGTGGCGGGTTCGCCATCCGCGTCAAGGCGGAGGAACCCCTTCTCGGACAGCGACCAGCCGCGGTCACGAGCAATCCCCCGCAGCGCCACGTTGTGCGCGGCGGAGCCCGTGAAGTGGACGAGGTACGTGCCGACTGCCCCCTCGGGCATGACCATGAGGTCCACTTGCGGACCGCCGCGCAAGATCGCGCTCGCCTTGGCGTGACCGGCGCCCAGCACGCGGTCCACGTCGGGCAGCGTCGTGAAGCAGGTGATCACCGCGTCTGGGTCCGACGTTTCCACAAGCAGGTCCAGATCACCCACGGTCTCGCGGCGGCGGCGCAGCGATCCCGCCTGGACCACGCGCGTCACCCCGGGCACGGATCCGAGGGCCACGGCGATCCCGTCGGAGATCGCCTGCGCGCGGTCGATGAGCATCCGGTCCGGACGCGACGCAAGCTGCTCGATCCCCTCCAGGATGCGCGCCTCGGTGCCCGCCGAAATCCCGGGCAGGACGCGCAATTGCCCGGCTGCCGCTGCCTGACGCAGGGTCTCGACGGTGTCGATGCCCAGTGCCTCCCAGACGGCGCGGACGGTCTTGGGGCCGACGCCCGGGATGGCCAGCAGGTCCAGCAGGGTGGCTGGAAGCTCGGCCCGGAGTCGATCGTGGAACGCCATGCTCCCAGTCGTCGCAAGCTCGGTGATCTTGTCGCCGATGGCGGCGCCCACACCGGCAATCGGCCGCCGCTCTCCGCCTGCGTAGACAGCAGCCACGTCAAATGGCGCGTGCCCAATCGCGTCAGCCGCCTTGTGGTAGGCCACGGTCTTGAAGACCAGTTCGCCCTTGATCTCAAGCAGGTTGCCGATCTCGTGGAAGATGCGAGCCAGCTCGTCGTTGGACGGCTGCGCGGGCGGCCCGGGCGGGGGCGGGGGCTGACGCGTACCAAACTGGGTCACCCCGCCATGGTACGAGGAGACGGGCGCGGGGTCAGCCGACGGCCACCCGGTTGCGGCCGGCGCGCTTGGCGGCCAGCAGCGCGTGGTCCGCGCGCTCCACCACTTGCGCCGGGTCCACCTCGGCTGGAGCCGCCACGGCCACCCCCACCGAGACCGTGACGGTGCCCACGCCAACGCTGCGGAAGTCCAATTCGGCCACGCGTCGCCGGACCCGCTCAGCCACCTCCCCAGCCGCCACCTCGCCTGGGTTGCGCAGGACCACGGCAAACTCCTCGCCGCCAAACCGGGCGGGCAAGTCGCCGTCTCTGACCGCGCCCGCGATGGCTTGCGCAACCTCGCGCAACACGTGGTCGCCGATGGCGTGGCCAAAGGCATCGTTGAGGTCTTTGAACTTGTCGATGTCGATCATCAGGATGCCCAGGTGGTCGTCGGCCCGCCGGCGCTTGGCGAGGAGCACGAGGTAGTCATCAAGCGATCGGCGGTTTGGCAGACCGGTGAGCGCATCGATGGCGGCGCGAACCTCCGCGTCGCGGAGCGTATAGGCACGGGTCAGGGCCGAGGACGCCTCGGTTGCCGCGCCTTCGAGCAGACGTACGGTCCGCCCGTCCCACGGATCATCGGTCCGGCGGGCAAGGACGATGGCGCCCTCAACGTGGCCGCCGATCCTGAGCGGCGCAGCCACGGTGTTGTGCAGCCCATAGTCCGAGCGCAGTCGGGCGGCAATCCTCTCGGCGATCCGCTGGTCCGGAGCGGTTTCGCCCAAGAGCGGGTCGCGGCGCCCCGGGTCATCGAGTTCTGCGAGAGAGAGGAACGTGCGTGACCGCGGCACCCCGGTCCGCGCAGAGGAGACCGTGGCCTCAAGGCTCTGCGCGTCCGGCTGGCGGCGCACCACGCCAACGTGGTCCGACCCTGACACGGCGCACAACTCGTCCACAATCGCTGTGACGATGGCGTCGGGGGAGACGGAGTTGGACAGGCGGCGCAGGATCTGGGCGAAGGTCTCCGCCTCGGCTCGCCGTGCGCCCTCCAGAACCGCGAGCTGGCCGCGTTCCGCAACCGCCGCGATCCCCAGCAACACGAGGACCGCCAGTGCGGCGACATCTGCGACGCTCCGCTCGTTGAGAAACTGCAGGACCTCGATGGCCGCCAGCACAAGAAAGATCAGGAAGAATGGCCTCCGGGCAAGGCCAGCGAGACCAGCCAGGCCCACGAGGCGGGTCCCCGGCCCTGCCTGATCCCCCCGCTCCCCTGCGCGCATGCCCTCGCTAGGGCTCCCGTCGTGGCCCGGCGGCAGAGGCTGCCGGGGCGGGCATCGGCTCCCCGTCTCCAAACCCGACGCCAGTGCGGACCATGCTGCCGCCGGCTCGCTTTGCCGCATAGAGACGCTCGTCCGCGGCCACCAGCAGTTCTGCCGGTGTTCGTCCGCCAGCAGGGAACGTGGAGATCCCAATTGAAGCGCCCAACTGGTAGGGCCCACGGTGGTCGCTCTCGAACGGGATTGTGCGGAAGGCAGTCTGGATGCGTTGGGCGGCCGCTGCTGCGGCCGCATCGTCCGTGTCAGGCAGGATCAGCGCAAACTCGTCACCGCCGTACCGGGCCGCCACGTCGGACGTGCGCAGCGTGGCGCGGATGAGCCCGGCCGCAAATGCCAGGACGCGGTCGCCATAGATGTGGCCGAACGTGTCGTTGACAAGCTTGAAGCCGTCGAGGTCCAGCATGACCACGGCCACCGGCTGGCGGGTCCGGGAGGAGCGCACAACCTCCTCCGCCAGACGCTCGTGGAGATACCGGTGGTTGAAGAAGCCTGTCAGGGGGTCTCGGTCCGCGAGGTTGCGCGCCTGCTCGTAGACGCGGGCGTTTTCCAGGGCCATCGCAGCCTCATGGGCCATCGTGCGGACCAGCGTGAGCCACTCGGGCTCCGCCGATGGCCGCTCGGCCGACGCGATCTGCACAACGCCGATGGGCTCGCCCTTCGCGACGAGCGGCACGATCACCAGACCGCCCAGCCCTGCGGTCCGCAGCCGTGACGCCTCCAGCGGGTCGGTAGCCGGGTCCTCGGCGGCCACAATCGCGACCGTGCGCTCGCGGAGCGCGCGCCGGATGGCGGGGCTGCCATCTGACGAGCCCAGGACGGCAGGGCAAGCAGGATGCTCAGCGGGCTCGCAGGCAAGGGTGCGGAGGCTGCCGCTCGATGCGTCAAGATCGCTCACCACCACCATGCTTGATCCGGTGGCGCCGGCGAGATGACGGGCGATGATTGCCGCCACGTCGTTGGGGACCAGCGAACCAGCCAGGGCGCTGGCCATGTCCAGAAGCCGGCGCTGCTCGGCGGCCAGACGCTCCGCTTCTGTCAGGCTTGCGGCGCCGGCGAACGCGGTTGCGGCAAGGTCTGCAAGGATGCCGAGGACCCGAAGGTCCTCCTCGTCAAACGGTTTCGCGCCGACGCGCGACATGGTGACCACGCCCACGAGCGTCTCGTCGCGGCGCATCGGGGCTGCCAGCAGGGACTCGGGCATGTCCACCGACGCGGAGAGGCCGAGGCCGTGCGGCTCGCGCCGTGCATCCTCGATCCGCATGGGGCCAAGCCGCGCCGCGAGTCCCGCCAGCCCGCTGCCCACGTGCGTCCTGGTCCGGTTTGCGTCGTCGCCAAATGCCCCGGCCTCGCCCTGGGCGAGGATTGGCGCAAGCGCGTCATCGCCTTCCGCAAGAAAGACAGCGGCGCTGTTGAACGCGATCACAAGGCGGATCTCGTCAAGTAGCACGGCCGCAACCTCTGCAGGGCTGCGTCCGATGCTCATGCGCCGCGCGGCATGGCCAATGGCGCGGACCTGGGCGTCTCGGCGGGACTCAGCCGCGCGTGCACGGCCGACGAGGCCACCGGTTGTCAGGATCGTGCCGCCGACGGTGAGGTCGAGGACGACGATGAGGTCGCCAAACGACGATGGGCCACCAGAGAGGGCCCAGCCTGCAGCCCCCAAGAGCATGACGAGAATGCCCGCCGAAAAGACGATGGCGTGGATGCCAATTGACGCAATCTGAAAGGCCCGGCGGGGGCGGCGGGGGCGGGCTGGACTGGGTAGCGGATGATGTTCCTGCACAACTGAGATGCTGCCTGTACGCACCACTTTGCGGCACCAGTCGAAGGTACCGACTAGGCGTGACCCCCCGGAGCAGGGGGTACGGGGGTACTGCGGTGGCCTACGCCGTCTCGCCGGCTCCGAGGCTGAACGCAGGCCAGGCGAAGCGCGCGGACTCGGACCGAGCCAGCCAGTCCTTGAAGCTCCCCGCCGCCGCGTCCTTTGGCGACAGCTGTGGATCAGCCACTGGCCAGGCGATCCCAAGATCCGGATCGTCCCAGCGGATGCCGGACTCGCAGGCCGGGTTGTACTCGTTGGTACAGAAGTACTCGATCTCGGCGATGTCGGTCAGCGCCGCAAACCCGCGGGCAAAGGACGCGGGCGCCCAGAAGAACACGGGTTCGTCGGCGGATCCCTCCACGGTGACCACCTGGCCTAGCGTGGGCGACCCCGGGCGGATGTCGGCCGCCACCATGAACGCCCTACCTGCCACCACGCGCATGAGCTTGCCCTGCGGCGGGTCCCACTGGAAGTGAAGCCCGCGCACTACGCCACGGGCAGAACGCGACTGGTTCACCTGCAGGAAGCGCGTGGGCAGCCCCAGTTCCGCAAAGGCACCCGCGCGGAACAGCTCGCCAAACCAGCCGCGCTCGTCGCCAAAGGTCTTGGGCCGGACGATCCGGACCTCGGGGATTGCGGTGGGTTCAACCGTGAAGGGCACGCCCTGCCCCTACATCATCACCAGGCCGCCGTCCACCGCGAGCACCTGGCCCGTGATGTACGCGGCCTCGTCAGACGCGAGGAAGGCAACCGCATTGGCAATCTCGTCGGTTGTGCCGAAGCGGCCCAGCGGCGTGCGCTCGGTGATCTGCGCCTTGAGTGCGTCGGGCAGGTCCTGGGTGAGCTCCGTGAGCAC
>CAIXZV010000049.1 GCA_903924005.1 uncultured Chloroflexota bacterium
CCTCTCCGTGATCCGGAACCTCATCGAGGCGCCGGTCCACGTGAAGCACATGCCGGTGGCCGAGGCAACCGAGCTTGCCGAGAGCTACCTCGAGCGGGTTGGGCTCGTGGACAAGCGCAACGAGTTCCCGGCGCGCCTTTCTGGCGGCCAGCGCCAGCGCGTGGCGATTGCCCGGGCACTGACAATGCAGCCCGACGTGCTGCTCTTTGACGAGCCCACGTCTGCACTGGACCCGTCGCTCGTCGGCGAGGTGCTCAAGGTCATGGAGAGCCTTGCCCACGAGGGCCGGACGATGATCGTGGTCACCCACGAGATGTCGTTCGCCAAAGAGGCGGCCGACCGCGTCTACTTCATGGACGGCGGCGAGTTTGTGGAGATTGGCGGTCCCGAGCAGGTGCTGGGCGACCCGCATGACGAGCGAACCCGCAAGTTCCTGAGCCGGTTCCTCAACATCTGAGTCCTGGCCCGTTGGCGGGCCGCAACTCCGCAACTCCGCAACTCCGCAAGTCCGAAGGGGCTCCGTCAGGCGACGGGGCCTCTTCCCGTATCGCCCGCGCGGACCCGGGCTCCGCGGCTCACGCGCGACCCCGTCCCCGGGCTCCGCGGCTCACGCTGCGAGTCATCGCGCGCACAGCTGCGTCATCTGGCTCACCGGGCGGGTCACAGCGTGCAGGGGGCCCGGCGCGGACCCGTCCCGAGACCTGGCTGGCTCACCCCGTGAGCCCGTGCGCCCGATGACTCACCCGGTGAGCTGCGGGCGGCCAGACAAGGCGGCAAACGCGGCGGTTCTAGGCGCTCACACAGGCGCGTTGAGGCGCCTGACGAGGATTGGACATCCTCGCCAGGCTTGGTGGTGGGTCAGGGAAGCAGGCTGTCCAAGGTGGTGTTCTGGGGAAGTGAGACTTGACCGAACGAGGTCAGCCCGCCGTCCGCGGCGACGCCGAACCGACCGGCAGGCCCGCCGAGCACGAAGTAGTCGCCAGCGTACGGACCGTCGTGAACCTGGCGGAGGTACAAAAGATAGTCGTCGCCAACGACAAGTAGCGGGTCACCCTCCATCAACTGGGTGAGGCCGGCATCGGTGCCGCCTGTCTGCTTGACGACGAGTGACGTGCCGGGGACGCCTTTGACGGTCCTTTGCACGGCAAGTTGGAACCGCGTGGCCAGCACGCTTGGCGTGCTGACGTCCGGGCCTTCCGTGGCGATCCCCGTAACGCGCGCGATGACGACGGCGTCTGCGTCGGTCGCCAGATCGTGGACGGAGTTGTAATTCTGCGCCCAGGAGGCGTGGAGCACCACGACGTGGGGCGTGACGGATGTGCCTCCACGTAGGTACAGGGCACCGAGCAGAATGGCCGCGGCTGCGATGGCGAGGGTGATGGCGCTGTGACGAACCGTGCGTGAGGCACGATCAGTAGATCGCATTGATGCCATTGACGTCGTCTCCAGTGGGCGTGTTGATGCTGTAGGTGCACCACCTGCTATTCGCGCCGCAGGTGTATGGGTTCATCAAGACCGACCCCGATTCGTGCGCGAGCCCGAAGACGTGACCAAGTTCGTGGCCGGCAACCGAGCGCCGTTGAGCCGCCGAGTACGCGCCCGTGTAGTAGTTGTTGAGAGTCACCTGGGCGTACGTATATGGGTTAGCGCTGTTGCTCGGCGACAGGAACGTCAGACCGTCCCAGCCGACGCCGCTGTTGGTCGTGCTGAAGAGGCCGACGTCCTCGTAGTCGACGTGCCCTGCACTCACCATCCAAATTGGCGTAGCCGTACCGTTCCAGTCTCCGATCGCCGAACCGTACGCCGTCCGATCAACGGCGACCGACGTGTAGTACCAGTACGGAAGGTTGTAGACGCTGGACCATTTGCCGCCCAGTGTGTGGAATGCCGCCACGCTGGGTGCTAGTGCCAGCACCAAAGTCGTCACCAGGAGGCTGGCGATTGCGCGGCGTACAAGACGTTTCCTGGCCATGAAGTCTCCTCTCAAGCCGATCGTTTCTGGCGGTGTTGCGGCGATTGATGTGATCGCCTCTTCTGCACTCTCCTCGCCATCCTCGGGGCAACAACAGGTCCACACGCTCCTTGCGTGACCGTCAGCGACTAAGTTCGGCCGCGATTGAGTCGATGGTTGCGGTC
>CAIXZV010000050.1 GCA_903924005.1 uncultured Chloroflexota bacterium
CGCTGCGTAGGTGGTGAGCTGCAGGTCATAACTCCGCCAGGCAGCTCCCGCGGAGCGCGCGGACATATCGCTACGCATCAGCCGCTCCCATAGAAGTTGCCCTTCTTGAGCAATTTCGGCAGCCGATAGTCGTGCTTGATGTGGTAGTGGAACTGCAGGAACGACTTGGCGATTTCCGTCGCGGCGTTGCCCACAGTGCGGGAGTCATAGGCGAACGCGAGGAAGGCGAGTTCTGAGTCCGTCTTCGTGAAGTCCGCGCTATACGGGTTCTTGTTGACCCAGCCCACAAACCAGGAGTGGAACGGCAGCCGGCCCTGTGCGTCCGGGAGGTCGAACTCAGCCGTGCCGGACTTGCCAGCCACCTTTACCGGCAGGTCAACAAGGTTGTAGGTGTGCCGCAGGGTGACTGTCGCTCGGGCAGCGAGGCGCATATCTCGCAGGTTCTTCGCCGAAATCGGCACCTTGCGTATCAACTCTGGCGTGAAGTCGCGGATCACCGAACCATCAGAGCCGGTGATCGTGCGAACAACCTGAGGCTTGTACAACCTCCCGCCGTTGGCCAGCGCGCAGTACGCCGTTATGAGTTGGATAGGCGTGACAGCGTCGTAGCCCTGCCCGATGCCGGCTTGCGCCACCTCTCCCGAGTACATCGGCTGGCCAAAGGTGTCGATCTTCCACTGGTTGCTTGGAACGATTCCGCTGACCTCGCCGGGTAGATCGATCCCAGTGGGCGCGCCAAACCCGAACTGCTTCGCGTAGAAGGCGAGCCGATCGGTGCCGAGCATCACGGCGACCTGGTAGAAGAAGGTGTCCGAAGAGTTGCCGAAGCCGCAGGCCATGTCGCACATGCCAAAGCCTCGACGGTTCCAGTCCCAATACTTCGTGTTGGCCAGCGTTATGTACGGTTTAGTCTGGATCTTGGTGGTTGATGTGAGCTTCTTGTCCTGTAGGGCACCCGATCCGGTTACCAGTTTGAAGGTGGAGCCGGGGGCGTACTGCGACTGGATTGTGTTGTCGATCAGAGGCTTCGCAGGGTCGCGTAGCAGGCGTTGAAAGTCGGCGTTGCTGATACCGGCCGCAAACAGGTTGTTGTCAATCGCGGGCAGACTCACCAGGGCGAGCACCTCGCCGGTCTGCGGGTTCATCACGATGAAGGTCCCGCGGTTGAGCCCGGCGATCTTCATGCCCCACTTCAGGGCGTCGGTCGCCTCCTGCTGGATTGTGGTATCGATGGCCAGGTTGAGCGAAGCGCCCGGTACCGGTTGCTGCGTTGTCTGGAGCACCTGGATGTCGCGGCCTGATGCATCCCGCTCAACCAATTCGCGCCCGTAGGTGCCCCGGAGGTCCGACTCGTACGACGACTCCAAACCTGTCTTCCCGATCATGTCGTCCGGGAGGTAGCCAGCGTTGCGGAGTCTGGCGTACGTCGTCGCATCAATGGGGCCGGTGTAGCCCAGGATGTGGCCAACGAGCCCACCCGCCGGGTACGAGCGTCGCGTCTCGATGGCGACCTCGACACCTGGGAGGTCGGCCGTCGATTCCGCAATGAGGCGGGCAGTCGCTTCTGGGACCTCGCGTGCAACACGAACAGGATCGAACCTCGATCCCGACGAACTGTCCACTGTCGCCAGGATGTCCGCAGCCGGGATGCCGAGCATCGCCGAGAGTCGTGCGGCGACGGTCTGGCGCTGGCCGTATGGGAGGTCAGACGGTTTGATCTTCACTGAGTAGGTGGCGACGCTGACGGCCAGCGGTCGTCCTTGCCGGTCGTAGATCAAACCCCGCGGCGCCGGGATCGAAATGGAGACAGTGCGGTTGGCATCGGCGCGGGCGGCGTAGACGGGCCCGTTGGCGACCTGAAGGTAGCCAAGCCGCACCGTCAGCAGGCTGAAGACCAATACGGTCGCCAAGCCAAAGGCCGCGAACCGGATCGGGCGGCGCTCCGTCTGGCGGGAAGGGTCCATCGGGTCAAACTGGCCCATCAGAGTCGCTCCACCTCACGACGCCGAAGGATGATCGACATCGCGAGCGGCCCGATGAGCGAGGCGACGATGACGTCGTACACGAGGGAGGGAACCACGATCGAGAAGGTCGAAGGTGAAAGTGGCGATGAGGTCAGCAGCGTGGTTGTCGCCAAGGTCAGCAGCGTGAACACGGGGCTCGCCACGGCGACCGCCACGATCGGTGAGAGCACCCGGAGGGCACCGAGCTGCCCGGCCACAAGCACGCCGAGCCGCACCGCGATGAGCAGGGCGAACGCGGTTGAGCCGAGCGGGCGCTGCGACACAATGTCGAGGACCAGTCCGCCGGCAAAGCACCAGCCTAGGCCCGCCTCATCGCTCCCTGCCGTCGCCCACAGGGCGCCCAGGACAAGCACTGGGTGAAGGAAGGCGTCGCCGATTTGGAGATAGTGCGCCGCCCCAAATTCGGCGAGGGCGGTCACCACGGCGAGTACCGCGGCGAATGTGAGTTGCATCGAAGGTTCTGCCTCGGCGGTCGAGCCGACGGTGGTGCGAGGACGGGGACGACCAAATCAATCGGCGGCTTTCTGAGTTGCTGGAGTATCCCATGGGGTGGTGCGCGGGGCAATTGCCGCAGGGCTAAGAAGCCGCAACCGTTGCAGGGTCGGGCGGCGGATGTTTCACGTGAAACATTCCGGATGGCGGTCGGCCTCGTTAGCGGTGCCCCTATGGAGAGGCCTTCCGGTCCGAGTGACGGGTCTCGAGCGGAGTGCTCCGGCCCGTTGCAGCCTGGCTGTGCGGATGTTCCACGTGAAACATCCGCACAGCGCGCCCAGATAAGTGGCGGCAAATCCCCAGATATGTGGGAGATACGTGGCCCTTGCGATCATGGCGACCCGTCTCCGCCAGACTCGTCACGGCCGCTCGGAGGGCCTCGGATGCTAGAATTCACCTTCCTCAGTCAGACCGTCACGGGAGGTTGCGTGGGCCAGACGATCGCCTGCACCAATCAGAAGGGCGGCGTCGGCAAGACCACCACCGTGGTCAATCTCGCAACCTATCTCGCGCTCTTGGGTGACCGTGTCCTCGTCATCGACCTTGATCCGCAAGGCAATGCGACGAGCGGCTTCGGCATCGATCGGCGGGCGGTTGCAGGATCCGTCTACGACGCCTTAGTAGACGGCCGTCCCCTAAACGAACTGCACGTCGCCACACCTGTCGCCGGCGTCAGGCTGGTTCCTTCTTCGATCTCGCTGGCCGGCGCAGAAGTGGAGCTTGCCAACATTGATGGCCGTGAAGGCTGTCTCGGCAGGGCCCTCGCGGGCGTTCGGGATGACTGGGACTGGGTCCTCGTGGACTGCCCCCCGTCGCTGAGCCTTCTGACGGTGAACGCGCTCGCAGGGTGCGACAGCGTCCTCGTGCCGATCCAGTGTGAGTACTACGCGCTCGAGGGCCTCACGCAGCTCGTGTCAACCATCAACCTCGTCCGTGACTCGCTTAACCCGGACCTCGCCATTGCCGGCGTCGTCCTGACGATGTTCGACAGCCGTACAAACCTCTCCACGGAGGTTGCCGACGAAGTCCGCCGACATCTCGGCGAAGCGGTGTTCAAGACCGTTATCCCGCGAAGCGTCCGTTTGTCGGAAGCGCCAAGCCATGGGCTGCCCATCGCGCTGTACCGGCCCGAATCTAAAGGCGCGGAGGCGTACGCCCAACTGGCGGGTGAACTGTGTGCAAGGCGTGATGGGCGTAACGCCCCCGTTACCGCCAGCTCCGTGCGGGGCGCAGTAGCGTGAGCCCGCGTGCAACGGGGTCACCCGCGCTTGGTCGCGGCCTGACGTCCCTCATCCCGCAGAGGGCACATGCGGACGGCGCAGTTGTTGAAATCGCCCTCGTCCGCATCTCTGCCAATCCATACCAGCCGCGCAAGCACTGGAACGACGCGGACCTGGCAGACCTGGCCGCGAGCATCCGCGAACACGGCGTACTCCAGCCGGTGCTGGTCACCGAGACCATAGACGGTTACCAGTTGATTGCAGGCGAGCGCCGGGTGCGCGCCTCGCGCCTCGCGGGCCTTGAACGCATCCCTGCGCTGGTGCGCCAGCTCGCTGACCGCGACCAACTGGAAGTCGCCTTGGTTGAGAACCTGCAACGAGCCGATCTCGACCCGATTGACGAGGCGACGGCATATCGCCAACTGATTGACGAGTTTGGCCTGACACAGGAGCGCGTCTCTGAGCGCGTGGGCAAGGCGCGCGCGACTGTGGCCAACAGCCTGCGGCTGCTCGACCTCCACCCAGATGTTCAAGCGGCGATCGCAGATGGCCGCGTCTCCGCAGGCCACGGGCGCGCGATCGGCGGCCTGGCAACAGTCGGCCAGCCGCAGGCGGCTCGAACGGTTATCTCGCAAGGGCTCTCCGTCCGTCAAACGGAGGAGCTCGTTCGTCGGCTCCGCGATCCGAAACAGATCGCACCCGCAACACCAGGCCCCCGTCTGGATCCGGACATGGAGCGCGTCGAGGAGCGCCTTCGCCAACACCTTGGCACCAAGGTGAGCCTCAGCCGATCGCGGGCGGGTGGCCGCATCGTCATCGAGTACTACAGCGACGAGGAGCTCGGCAGGTTGTTCGAGCGCCTGATCGGAGGAACCGCGTGACCGACGCTGGCGATCGACCGCGATCGACCGGTCCCAAAAGCCGCTCCGGCGGCGGCAAGACAAAGGCCGCCCCCGGCAGCGACTACACGGCCGCAAGCATTCAGGTTCTCGAGGGTCTCGAGGCCGTACGACGCCGTCCCGGCATGTATATCGGCTCGACTGATGTCCGTGGCCTGCACCACCTTGTGTGGGAAGTCGTTGACAACTCAATCGACGAGGCGATGGCCGGTCACGCGACAACGGTGACCGTGACCATCCACAAGGACGGCAAACTCACCGTCGAGGACGACGGCCGAGGCGTGCCTGTTGGCCGCCACTCCACCGGCAAGGACGCCCTTGAGGTCGTTCACACGGTGCTGCACGCCGGGGGCAAGTTTGGCGGCGGCGGCTACAAGGTGTCGGGCGGCCTCCACGGTGTCGGCGTCTCGGTTGTCAACGCGCTCTCGTCGTGGCTTCGGGTAGAGACAGCCAGGGACGGCGGCGTCTGGTCTCAGGAGTATTCGCTCGGCAAGCCACTGGGGCCCGTCACGAAGGTTGGTCCGCAGGGCGACCGCAAGGGCACGCGAACAACGTTCCAGGCTGACGCCGACATGTTTGACACCACGGAATACACCTTCGACACGATCGTGAGCCGACTGCGCGAGTCCGCGTATCTCACCAAGGGTGTCTGGATCACCCTGCTGGACGAGCGCAACGAGCGTGAGCGGTCCTTCTACTTCGAGGGTGGGCTCATCTCGTTTGTCCGGCACCTAAACCGGAACAAGGGGACCCTCCACACCCGGCCGATCTACGTGGATCGCCGGGACGGCAGCACCACCATCGAGGTGGCGCTCCAGTACAACGACACGTACACCGAGAACGTGCTCGCGTTTGCCAACAACATCAACACGGTCGACGGCGGCACCCACATCACGGGCTTCCGCAGGGCCCTCACCCGCTCCATCAACGACTGGGCAAAGCGCGCTGGCGTGCTCAAGGATGCTGACAACAACCTTTCGGGAGATGACGTCCGCGAGGGCCTGACAGCCGTGGTCAGCGTCAAGTTGACCGAGCCCCAGTTTGAGGGACAGACCAAGGCAAAGCTCGGCAACGCCGAAGTTGCAGGCCAGGTCGAAGGCGCCGTCGCGGATGCGATCGCGCAGTATCTCGAGGAAAACCCCGGTGACGGCCGGCGGATCGTGGAGAAGTGCCTCACGGCATCCCGCGCCCGCGAAGCAGCCCGCAAGGCGCGTGACCTCGTCATTCGCAAAGGCGCGCTCGACGGGCTTTCACTGCCGGGCAAGCTCGCTGACTGCCAAGAGCGCGATCCAGCCAAGAGCGAGGTCTACCTGGTCGAGGGCGACTCCGCGGGAGGTTCTGCCAAGCAGGGCCGGGACCGGCGGTTCCAGGCCATCCTGCCGCTCCGCGGCAAGCTGCTCAACGTCGAGAAGGCGCGGCTGGACAAGATCCTCAGCTCCGAGAACGTCCGCCCGTTGATCATCGCGCTCGGCGCCGGCATCGGCGACAGCTTCGATATCTCGAAGCTCCGCTATCACCGCATCATCATCATGACCGACGCCGACGTGGACGGTGCCCACATTCGAACCCTGCTCCTGACCTTCTTCTACCGGCACATGCACGACATCATCGACGCCGGCTACCTGTACATCGCACAGCCGCCGCTGTACCGCATCTCAACCGGCAAGGTGACCAAATACGCCCAGTCCGAGAAGGAACGGGACAACCGGATCAAGGAGTTCAACACCAAGAACCTGAGCGTCCAGCGATTCAAGGGCCTCGGCGAGATGAACGCCGACCAGTTGTGGGACACCACGATGAACCCGGAGACCCGAACGCTGCTCAAGGTTGAGATAGACGACGCCGCCACGGCCGATAGCATCTTCACCATGCTGATGGGTGAGCGCGTCGAGCCGCGCAAGGACTTCATTAAGTCCGAGGCCCGCAAGGTGCGGAACCTTGACATCTGAGGCCCTCGCGCCTGTTGGCGAGAACCGCGGCGATATCCGCATCGCGGGCAGGCGCGTCCTGCTCGCGGCGCACCACTGCTTCGCCTGCGGGACGCTCAACACGCACGGCCTCCAACTCGTGCTGCACGCCGCAAATGACGAGTGCTGGACCGAACTGGTGCTCGATCCGCGCTTCGAAGGCTGGCACGGGATTGCCCATGGCGGCATCGTCTCCACCATCCTCGATGAGGTGATGGCCTGGGCGCTGGTTGAGCACGACATCTGGGGTCTCACGGCCCGCATGAACATCGAGTTCAAGAAGCCGGTCCAGATTGGCACGCCAATCCGCGGCGAGGGACACGTGGTCTCCACGCGGCGCAGGGTTGTCGAGGCGGCGGGAGTGCTGCGCGACGCGGACGGCACCGTCCTCGCCACGTCCACCGCGACGTATGTCGCCGCTTCAGAGGACCGCAAGGCGGAACTCAAGGCGCGCTACGGGTTCGCCTATGGCGATGACACGGGCGGAGCCACCCGATGACAACGGCTCTCGCCTCACCCACCGCCGAGCGCGCCCGGACGTTTGTCGCGGCAAACCTCGCGCAAGCCGTCGCCCTGGGCCGCGCCGCCGGCGATCTTGTGCAGGAGCCGGCCGCTCTGGCAGCGACCCTCCGTGACGGTCTACCAAACCTCGCAGACCCCGACTATCTCGAAGGCCAGCGCCGCGTTGCACCGGGCATCGGCGAGCTCTTCGGCGTCCGCACCCCGCTTCTGGACGGCGTCACCCGGGGCATCCGCGCAACGACCCGCCGCGACCGGAGCACCGTCCTGCTTGATGCCGCTGACCGCCTGCTCCGCGAGTCCGTGCTGGAGTTGCGCTGGCTGTCCTTTGACCTCTTGACGCGATCTGTCACCACCGATCCCGAGCGCACATGGCAGCTTGTCCGCGCCACTGCCCGGCAGGCCTCTGACTGGATCACCGTAGACACCCTGGCCCACGTGGCAGCCGCCGGCATCCTGGCAGAGCCATTCCGCTGGGCTGAACTTGAGCAACTGGTCTACTCCCCTTCCACGTGGGAGCGACGCCTCGCGGGATCCACGGTAGCCGTGCTGCCGTTTACCGATCGGGTTGCGGGCCGCCAGCCCCATATCGCCCGACGTGGCCTTGCCATCGTGGGCGACCTCATCGGCGACGCCGAGCCCGACGTGCAGAAGTCGCTCTCCTGGGCCCTCCGCGGCCTGCTGCTCGTGGATCGCGCCGCGGTGACCGCCTTTATCGACACCGAAGCCGTTCGCGCCGCCGCCGCAACGGATGGCCTGCGCGCCTGGGTCCTCAGGGACACGCTCGCGAAACTTCCGGCAGAGCACGCCGCGCGCCTGCGCTCGAGCCTCGACGGCATCCGCCGGCAGCCCGACGCAACCAGCACGTCGCGTGCCGCGGCCGCAGCGGCAGACTTCCTCGGAGCCGGTATCGGCCTCGAGGTGCCGCCCGCCGCGCGCACTCTTCTGGCCAGAGCCTGACCACCAACGCCCGCTGACCAACAACCCCTCCAAGGAGTTCCAACCACGTGACCGACGACATGGGCGACGTCAAGGCGATCCACATCGAGGACGAGATGCGAGTCTCGTATCTCGATTACGCGATGAGCGTGATCGTGGCGCGCGCGCTGCCG
>CAIXZV010000051.1 GCA_903924005.1 uncultured Chloroflexota bacterium
GGCGTGCCCATCATCGACACCTTCTGGATCATCGTCCGGCGTCTTGCCACCAAGCGCTCCCCGTTCACCCCGGACCGCGGCCACATCCACCACCGGCTGCTGGATCTGGGCCTGTCGCACAGCCAGACCGTGCTGGTGATCTACGGGATCTGCATGGTGCTGGCGGCGCTGACGTTTGTGCTCTCGGGCTCGGGCCAGGTCTACGCGTTCCTTGGCCTTGGCGTGGCGTTTGGCGTGGGGCTATTCCTTCTCACGCGCTTTGAGAGCGGCGACGCCCTTGAGCCCGACGCCTACGAGGAGCCGCCGAAGGGCTGAGCGGTTGCACCCGTACCCGGGGGCCGGATCGTACGGGCGTCCTGCCTGAAGCACGGTGGTAGCATCCGGCGTGCCTGCGGGATCAGCGGGCCTACGAGGGATCATGCAGCACATCCTGCCGTTCTCCGTGATCGGCATCCTTCTCATTGCCGCGGTTGTGTCGCTTGCGATGCTGGCGCGGAACCGGCGTGTGCGCCAGCGCATGGCGCCGCTGCCGCGGCTGAACGCTGCCTCCATCGCGTCGCGTATCGGCGCGTCGGTTGAGGGTCTCCCCGCCAACGATCCCGAAGAGGCCGCCGAGGCCGAGCAGGCCCGCATGGCTGAGGCGCAGGCCGCCCGCGCTCGCTCGCGTCGACTGGTGATCACCGCGCTTGTGGCGATCCTGCTGGCGCTGGTGGTGGGCATCGGGGACACGGTGCTCCCGGGGCTGCTGCCTCCGCCGCCCACGCCTGAGCCCACGCTGGCCCCCACGCCGTCGCCATCGCCGTCGCCCACGCCCACCGCCAAGCCCACGCCCACGCCGTCGCCCACACCTGAGCCCACCCCCACGCTTGAGCCCACGCCGTCGCCAACACCGTCGCCCACGCCCACCCCGGTGATCACGCCGAAGCCCACGCCGCAGCCGACACCGAGGCCTACCGCGCCGCCGGCCAGGCCGGTCGCCCAGCTCAACGCCTACAACTGCGGTGGCGGATCTGGCGGCCGCCAGTTGCTCGATGCCAATGGGTCCGAGCGGGCCAAGACCTACAAGTTCTACGTGGGCAACACGTTGCTCAAGACCCAGAGCAGCCCAACCTACTCGTGGTACTTCCTGGACCTGTATCCGAAAGGCTCAGTGGTCACGATCAAGGTAGTCGTGATCGGCGCCGGAGGCTTGACCTCCACCGCTACGAACCCGAACGTCACGTTGTGCACGAACTAAGGCCCGGTCGGGCGTTCGCGTGCGCCAGCGAGCGGTTCCTGCAACCCGTTCTGCCCTGTCCGGAGCCCCGGAAGCCTCTGGTATGATCTCGCCCGCGGTGATGGGTTGCCCATGAACACCGGTCTCGGCGGCTACCTTGCGCTGTTCTCCGAGATTGGGCTGCTGCTCTTGGTGACGACGCTCGCCGGGGTGGCTGCCGGGTACTGGGTGGACCAGCGGCTTGGGACGCTTCCGGTCTTTGTCCTTATCGGCTTTCTCGCCGGTGCGGGAGCCGGGACGGTTGGCATCTGGCGGTTGATCTCGCGCTTCCTGGCCCGGTTCGGCTGAACTGGCCAGAGCAACTCTGGCGATGGAGGACACGTGGCGGCCCACAGGACGACGGGAGCGTTCCCGGCATGAGCATGCGCAACAAGATTCTGCTGCTGCTCGCGGCCGTGATCGTCGTCGACGTCATCGCCTTCATGGTGGCGCCGCCGTTTGACCCATCTGCCACTGACGGCAGCTGCGCGTTCCCGGTCTGCTTCATCAACGGCAACCTTGAATTCCCCGCGCCGCACACCATCTGGACGCTGGAGAACTCCTCCGCGCTGGGCGGTCTGTTTGAGATCAGCATCAGCTCCACCATCCTCACGATGTGGATCGTGAGCATCCTGGTGATCGCCCTGCTGTTTGTTATGACCCGCGGCAAGTCCCTGGTGCCGGGCAAGGCCCAGAACGCCATCGAGTACGTCTGGGAAATGATCACGGACTTCGGGATGTCCATTGGCGGTCCAGAGGCACGGCCGTACATGCCCCTCTTCGCCGGCTTCTTCCTCTACATCCTGTTCAGCAACTGGAGCGGCCTCATCCCGCCCATCGGCAAGATTGAGGAGTTCCGCGCACCCACGTCAGACGTGAACATCACGGTTGGCCTGGCGCTGGTTTCGTTTGGGTTCTTTGAGTACC
>CAIXZV010000052.1 GCA_903924005.1 uncultured Chloroflexota bacterium
AGAGCAGCAAGGCCATCGGCTACCCGATCGTCCGCGACATGGACGTGCTCATGTACGAGCGCCAGGACGGCATCGGCTTTGAGGTTGGCTCGTACGCCCACCGCTCCATCCTGCACGACCCGGAGACCATCCCCTCCAACGAGAAGGCAGCCCTCTCGCCCACGGAGTTCCCGTTCACCCCGGAGGACTTCGATCCGCAGATCGAGGACGCGCTTGAGCTCTTCCCCGAGATCCTCGGTGACGAGAAGGTTGGCCAGAAGTACGCCATCAACGGCCTCATCGCGTTGACCCCTGACGGCATGCCGGTTCTGGGCGAGACCCCCGAGGTCAAGGGCCTCTGGGCTGCGGCTGCGGTCTGGGTCAAGGAAGGCCCGGCCGTCGGCAAGGCCGTTGCGGAGTGGATGGTCCACGGCGAGTCCTCCATCGACCTGAACCAGTCGGACATCTCCCGCTTCCACGCGCACCAGAAGACCCGCCAGCACACGAAGGCACGCGCCTTCGAGGCGTTCCCCAAGACCTACGGCATCGTTCACCCGGCCGAGCAGTACCTGTCGGACCGGATGCTGCGCAAGACGCCGATGTACGACTGGCAGAAGGCCCACGACGCCGAGTTCTTCGAGGTTGCCGGCTGGGAGCGCGCGCAGTGGTACAAGTGCAACGCGCCGCTTGTTGAGAAGTACGGCGTCAAGACGCGGCCAAACGAGTGGGACGCCCGCTGGTGGAGCCCCATCATCAACGCCGAGCACCTCGCCATGCGCGAGACGGCCGGCATCTTTGACCTCTCGGCGTTCGCCATCTTCGACATCCTCGGCGTGGGCGCCCTCGCCAGCGTCCAGGGCGTGGCGATGCGCCAGATGGACGTTGCGGTGGGCAAGGTTGTCTACACCCCGGTGCTCTCAGAGACCGGCGGCTTCAAGAGCGACCTCACCATCATGCGTCTCGCCAAGAACCACTTCCGGGTGGTCACCGGCGGCGCCCACGGCATGGCCGACCTCAAGTGGTTCAAGGACAACCTGGCGCCGATGGCGTCCATCGTTGACCTGACCACTGCCTACACGACGATCGGTGTCTGGGGCCCGCGTGCCCGGGACATCGTCCAGGCCCTCACCCGTGTGGACATGAGCCACAAAGCCTTCCCGTTTGGCACCTGCCGCGACGTGGAGATGGGCTCGCAGATTGTGCTTGCCTCGCGCATCAGCTACGTGGGCGACCTGGGCTGGGAGCTCTACGTGCCGATGGAGCAGGGCCAGCGCCTCTGGGACGAGCTCTGGACTGCCGGAGAGAAGCACGGCCTGACCGCGTGCGGCATGGGCGTGTACGGCACCACCGGCCGTCTGGAGAAGGGCTACCGCGCGTACGGCGCGGAGCTGGACAACGATTACAACACCGCTGAAGCGGGCATGGTCCCGCCGAAGATCAAGGACGCGGACTTCATCGGCCGCGATGCCGTGATCCGCCAGATGGAACAACCGCTGTCTGCGGTCTGCTGCATCCTGACGGTTGACGACCACACCTCGGCTTCGGGCGAGAAGCGCTACATGCTTGGCCGCCAGCCAATCACGATGCCGGACGGCACGCCGATTGAGGATTCGAAGGGCCGCCGTTCCTACGCGAACTCCGCGGGCGCCAGTCCGTCCACGGGCAAGCACGTTCTTATGGGCTACCTCCCGCCTGCTCTGGCCGTCGTCGGCACGAAGTTGGCGGTGGAATACTTCCAGGAGCACTACCCGGTGACCGTTGCGGTGGCCGGCGCGGGCGCCCTGTTTGACCCCGAGAACCTCCGAATCCGAGGCTGAGCTTTGCGAGTCCTTGTCTGCATCAAGCGGGTACCGGCCGTTGCGGGCCGGATCACGCTGACCGACGGTGACCGGGCCATTGACGCCCGGTACCTCGGGTTCACCATCGGCCCCCACGAGGAGTGCGGGGTTGAGGAGGCCGTCCGCCTGATTGAGGCGCACGGCGGCGAATCGGTCGTGCTCACCCTTGGCCCGGCCGAGGCAACCGAGCAACTCCGCGACGCCATGGCGCTGGGCATCTCACGCGCGATCCACCTCGTCACGGACGGCGAGGAGTGGGACGGGCAGTGCGCAGCGGCGGCCATCGTTGACGCCGTGCGCGCTGACGAGGCGGCCAACGGCCCGTTTGACCTGATCCTCCTCGGCAACGAGGCGGCCGACTCGGGCGGCTACCAGGTGCCCGCCCGTCTCGGACGAGCGCTTGGGCGGCCCGCGGTGGCCGGGATCAAGGGCCTCGCCGTTGCTGACGGCAAGGTCCGTCTTGAGCAGGAGGCCGGTGGCGGCCGCGATGTCTATGAGGTGGCGCTGCCCGCCGTGGTCAGCGTGCTTGAGGGCATCAACCTGCCGCGGTACCCCTCGGTGCCCGGGCGCATCCGCGCCAAGTCCAAGCCCATCGCCCCGTCGTCGCCTGTGCGACCGGAGCAGCGTCTGGCGATGATCCGTCTCGTGGTCCCTCAGACGTCAGCCACCGAGGCCGTCGTCCTGGGCAACGGCCCGGACGCCGCACCGGCGGTTGTGGACATGCTGGCCAGCCTGGGGGTGCTCTAGATGCGTGCCGTGCTCTGTCTCGTCACGGTTGCCGACGGGGCCGCTGCCAGCGGCGTCGCCGACGAGGTCTCGCTCCAGGCCCTGGCCGCCGCCTCCGCGCTTGCCTCCGGCGGCGCGGTCCACGCGCTTGTCATTGGCGAGGGCGGTGCGTCCGCGGCCGCAGACCTTGGCGCCTGGGGTGCCACGCAGGTCCACGTCGCAACGCATCTCGCCCTGACCTCCTTTGCGCCCGACGCCTGGGCGCGCATCCTGGCCGACCTCGCTGACACGCTTGGCGTGGCCGCGGTGGTGGGCCCGGGCTCAGATGCCGGCAACACCGTGCTTGCACGGGTGGCCGCGCGTCTGGACCTGCCGTTCGCGGCCAACTGCACGGCCGTTGTGCCGGGCGACACGGTTGTCGTCACGCGGGCGCGCTGGGGCGGCTCCCTCCTTGAGGAAGCCGCGATCAACGCGCCGCGCGCCATCCTGACAACCCAGCCCCACTCGATCGCCAAGACGTCCACCGGCGGCTCCGCTGCCGTGGTCACCTTTGCACCGACGCTTGACGATGCGGACCTTGCGGTCCGTGTGGTTGGGCATGTCGAGGCGGCCAAGGGCGGCGTCTCGCTGGCCGAGGCCAAGATCGTCGTCTCGGGCGGTCGCGGCGTCGGCTCCACGGATGGGTTTGCGCCCATCGAGGAACTGGCGGGTCTGCTTGGCGCGGCCGTGGGCTGCTCCCGCGCCGTGACCATCTCGGGCTGGCGCCCGCACACCGACCAGGTTGGCCAGACGGGCACGAAGATCGCGCCCGACCTGTACATCGCCTGCGGGATCAGCGGCGCCACGCAGCACATGGCCGGCGTCAAGGGCGCCAAGACGATCCTTGCCATCAACAAGGACCACGAGGCCCCCATCATGACCGGCGCCGACTACGCAGTGATCGGCGACCTCGCGACAGTCGTTCCGGCGATCAGCGCGGCCATCCGGGCGCGCCGCACGGGGTAGCTCCCGGCGCGTTCCTTCGCAACCTCAAGACCCCCGCGGGCACAACGCCGGCGGGGGTCTTCTTCTGTCTGCCCTTATCGCCGTTTCGGCCGGAATGCCCGCCACGCGAGCGTTACGGAACAACCGCAGCCGGGCGCTGTGCTTCGCGGCCACTCCTCGTGCGTGGCGACGCGTCTGGTGCCCGTGCCGCGTTCCGAAATGCTCGTGTGGCGGGCGCTATTCGAGCCTGCCCCGGCTAACGCTCGCTTGGCGGGCATTCCGGCCAAGCTGTGCCGACCAGAGCCCATATCGCTCGTGGCATGGGCATTCCGGACAAATGGCCGAGCCGATGTTCCAGAACGCTCGCCAGGCGCACATTCCGGGGCAAGCCCAATGTGGCTCGGCGCCGGCTGGGTCTTGACGCGTCGCGGGGGCGCGAAGACTATGACCACGCCACCACCACTGGGGGAACACATGCGCAATTGCATCGGGCTGACCATTGTTGCCGCGGTTCTTGTGGTGGCGTGCGCCTCGCCATCGCCGAAGGAAACCCAGGCCCCGTCGCCAACGGCCCCGTCGCCAACGGCCCCGTCGCCAACGGCCCCGTCGCCAACGGCCCCGTCGCGCACCCTGCCCGCGCTGGCAGTTGCCTGTGACCAGGCGGGCGGCTACTCGGCGGAGTGCCTGGCGGTTGCGGCGGCAGCCGCCAAAGTTGTCCCGATCTCGCTTGACGCGGGCATCCGCGCGGACGTCATCAGCAAGGGCACCTGGTGGCACGTGGTGTTCACCACGTCGTCGGGCCAGCAGGCGTCGGCCGATGTGGTCTGGAGCCCCGTGGGCACCCTCGCCGGCGTCAACGGCGCGGCCGGACCGTAGGGGCGCCAACCCCGGACATGGAACCGCCCCGGGCGGTGTTCGCACCCGAGGCGGCATCCAATATCAGTGCAGGGGCAACCCCCCCGCGGGTTAGGCGCGGAGGCGCTCGTTCGACGGGTCGTACACCGACGCCGGGATCACCTCGGCGGCGCGGCGCTCGCCCAGGAGCATGATCTCAAGCTTGGTGCCCGCGGCGTCAAACCCGCTGTCCACGTACGCGAAGCCCAGCGACAGCCCCGTCGCGTGGCCGTAGCCGCCCGACGTGGTCACGCCGATGACCTTGTCGCCCGCGAAGACCGGCTCGCCGCCGCGGATGTCGTAGTCGACAGCATTCACGCGCACGGTCACGAGATGCGTGATGGCCCCGGCAGCCTGCACGCGCTCCACCGCGGCCCGGCCACGGAAGTCGTGGTCAAGCTTGACGAAGCGCAGCATGTTGGCTTCAACCGGCGTGATCTCGTTGGTGAGCTCGGCGCCAAGACCCGCGTACGACTTCTCGATGCGCAGGCTGTTCATGGCGTACAGGCCAAAGTCCGCGATGCCGAACTTCTCGCCCGCATTCCACACGGCTTCGTACACCGCCACGGCGTCCGCCATGCGGACATGCAGCTCCCAGCCCAGCTCGCCCACGTAGTTGACCCGCAGTGCGCGCACCGGGCGCCCCGCAACGGTGATCTCCTGCGCGGTGAGCCACGGGAAGTCCGCTGACAACAGCGATGCCGACGTTAGCCCGGCCAGCACGTCGCGCGTCCGCGGCCCGGCCACGATGAGCGTCGTCCAGTCAGCCGTGACGTTGTTGATCGCCACGTCCTCGCCGTCGCGGACAGCCCAGCGGAGCAGGTCTTGGTCGCGGTGGTAGGCCGTTGCGCCCGACAGCAGCAGGAACTTGTCCGCCGCCAGCCGCGTGATGGTGAACTCGGTGATGAACCGGCCGTTGTCCGACAGCGCGTGGGCAAGCACGATGCCGCCGTCACGCTTGGGCATCCGGTTGGCGCAGACGCGGTGGAGCAGCGCTTCAGCGTTGGCTCCGCTGACCTCAATCTTGGTGAAGCCCGGCAGCTCCATGATGCCCACGCGCTCGCGAACGGCGGCGCACTCGGCAGCCACCACGGGATGCGCGTTGGTGCGGCGCATCGTGGCGGTCTCCTCGATGCCGCCGGCGAACCACTTCGGCCGCTCCCAGCCAAAGCCCTCGGTGAACACGCAGCCCTTGGCCAGCAGCACGGGATACAGCGGCGACGCCTTGGCGGGACGCGCGTCCTGGCGCTCCTCGCCGGGCGGGATCAGCCGGTACATGTCCCAGTACTCGCGATGCGCCTTGGCCGACGCGTACTCCTGATCGCAGTACTCGCCATAGCGGCGCGGGTCCATGCCCGCCATGTTGATCTCGGCGTCGCCGTGGACCATCCACTGGGCGAGGTACCGCCCGCAGCCCGGGCCCTGCGCAATGCCGATGCCCGTGCCGGTGGCCAGCCAGAAGTTGCGCACGCCCGGCGCCGGCCCAACCAGGGGGTTGGAGTCGGGGGTGTGCGAGATGGCCCCGTTGACCACGCGCTTGATGCCAAGGTCACCCCAGAGCGGCATGCTCTCAAAGACCTTCTCCAGGTACGGCGCAATCCGCTCAAGCTGGGGCGGGAAGAGCTCGTTGGTGGACTCCCAGGCCGGGCCGTGCGGCTCCTTGCCGGGTTCGCGCCACGCCTCCTCGGTGTCCTCACCCTCGTAGATGCCGATGAGCCCGCTCTTCTGCTCCTGGCGGTAGTACGAGGAGGCAAACGGGTCACGCATGACCGGGATCTCGCCGTCGCGGGCAAGGAACTCCGGCACCGCGTCCGTGATCACGTACTGGTGCTTCATATTGGCGTAGTTCGTCTGCACGCCAAGCCAGGCGCTGACGCGGTCCGCGTAGCACCCAGCCGCGTTGACCACGTGCTCGGCCTTGATGTCGCCCTGGTCCGTGGAGACCCTGAACTCGCCATCGGTCGCCTGCGTGATGCCGGTGACGAGGCAGTGGCGCACGATGGTGCCGCCCAGCCGCTTGGCCTCAAACGCCATGGCGTTGCACGCGGATGACGGATCCACATACCCGTCATCGAGCGTCCAGGCGCCGGCCAGCACGCCCTCGGTGGTCACAAACGGGTTGATCTTCTTGATCTCGTCAACACCGATGACCTCCATCCGGAAGCCCATCAGCTTCGAGACGCCCTCAACCTTCTTGAACTGCTCAAGCTCCAGCTGGTTGGTGGCAAAGCGGATGCCGCCCGAGGCGTGCCAGCCCGTGGGCATGCCCGTCATCGATTCGAGCTTGGCGTACAGCTCGTTGCTGTAGGCGTGGACCTTGGCCAGGTTGTAGTCCGCGATGAAGCTTGGGCACTGCCCGGCTGCGTGCCAGGTGGAGCCTGACGTCAGCTCGCCCTTCTCGATCAGGACGACGTCCGTCCAGCCCTCAAGGGCCAGCCCGTAGAGAAGGCTGATGCCCATGACGCCACCACCGACGATGACGACGCGTGCCTGCGACTGCATGGTGTTACCTCTTCAGGGTGTCGTGGGTGGGGGTGTCTGCTACCAGCGGCCGTTGCCGGGCCGCATCGCCTCGCGCGGAAGAAGGATCTCGAAGGAACCGCGGATCTTCTGGTCAAGTTCCTCGCTGATGTGCTCCGGGTAGTGCGTGCCGAGCACCTCGCGGACGCGCAGCCGTGCGCGATCTCGAATGTCCAGCGAGCCGGCTTCCTCCCAGGCGTCCGGCGTTGCGCGATCCCCAACCAGCGGGTACACGTAGTCGGTCCGCATGCGCCGCAGCGTCTCCGGATGCCCCAGGAAGTGCCTGTCGCCGTGGACGACGTCGCGGATCATGTCAAACGCCAGCGTCTCGTCCGTCACCTCGATGCCTCGGACGGTGCGCATCACCGCCCCCAGCATGTCGTTGTCGATGACGTATGCCTCAAGGGACGTGGCCATGAGGCTCGCCTGCATGCCGGCTGCCTCATTGACCAGCGATGAGCCGGCGTTTGCAGCCATCAGCACCGTGGCGGCCTTCTCGGCGCCCGATTGCGCGTCAGGCACCTTCGAGTCGGTCATGCCCGCGGCCACGGAGCCCGGGAGGTTGTAGAACCCGGCCATCTGGGCGCAGCCCGCGACGATGAGGCCGTTCTCGGTGCTGCCCGCAGACATGGCGCCCGTGCGCAGGTCGGACAGGAACGGCCACGTCCCAAGGTGGGCCTTGCAGTTGGGGTCGATGAGG
Organism: uncultured Chloroflexota bacterium; assembly: GCA_903924005.1. Lineage (GTDB taxonomy): Bacteria > Chloroflexota > Limnocylindria > Limnocylindrales > CSP1-4 > CAIXZV01. The sequence continues at coordinate 7,642 of CAIXZV010000052.1, forward strand.
TAGCAGAAGATCAGGCCGCCGAGGCACTCGGCCATAGACTGCACGATGGTCCCTGCAAGGGTGACTGGGCTGGTTGCCCCGGCCTGCGGCGCGGACACGATGCCCACCACCATGCCTGCTCGAACCGCGGCCTCCATCGCCTCGCAGGAATCCTTTGCAAAGCGAAGCGGCGGCACCACGTGGGTGCACGCCATTGAGCAGAACGGGTTCTTGCGGAACTCGCCGTCCCCGCCGAGGCGCATGTCCAGCATCGCCACGGCATTGCGAACGCTGCCGCCGTTGTTGAAGCTGGACGTGATGTGCTTTGTGGTCCCGCTCATGCAGGCGTAGACCGTGTTCAGGTCGATCGCGTCCCACGTGGGCATGTCGCGCGCCACGATGGAGCGCCAGTAGAAGTGGATGTTGTCGAGCGTGTCCACCAGACGGGCGATGTCGTACAAGTCGGCCGTGCTTGTTGGCCGGTGGTGGCCAGTCTCAAAGTCCAGCATGAACGGGGCCGCACCGCCGGTGCCCAGGTGGACTCGGCCGCCGCCAACCTCCATGTCGTAGACCGGGTCCTGCCCGGGCATGACAAAACTTCCCGGCGCCTTGGCGATCACGTCGTCCACGAGCGCGCGGGGATAGTGGAGGCGCCCGTCCTCGTCCATCCAGCCGCCGGCGGCCGTGCCCAACTCCACCATCGACGGGATTGGATCGGCAAACCCGATCTTCTCAATCACGTCCAGGATCGTGGCGTGGATCCGCTCCATCTCGGCGTGGGTGAGCGGCTGGTACCGCCCGCCCACCATCCCGGGCCGGACAGGCGGAGACACCGGCACCGCCTCGCGGACCCGCTGTTGGCCCTGACGTGTCATGCGACGGCCTCCCGATCCCCTGACGGCGCGCGGCGCGCCCGTGACGGCTGACCCCGACCGGGTCAGGCCTTGCGGCTCTCCAGTTCGGCGACGAGTGCTGGGACAACCTCAAAGAGGTTGCCAACGACAAACAGGTCGGCAAACTCGGCGATGGGCGCATCGGGGTCCGTGTTGACCGCCACGATGGTGTGTGCGCCCTGCATGCCCACCTTGTGCTGGACGGCGCCGGAGATGCCCAGCGCGATGTAGACCTCGGGCTTGACGATCTTGCCGGTCTGGCCCACCTGTCGGGCGTACGGGATCCAGCCCGCATCCACGGCAGCGCGCGATGCGGCCACCGCGCCGCCCAGCGTCTCCGCCAGCAAGCCCACGAGGGCGAAGCCGTCGGGACCGCCAACGCCGCGACCACCCGAGACGATGATTTTGGCCTCTTCAATCTGGACGGCACCCGCAGCCTCGGACACGCGCTCCAGCACCGTGACCGTCGGTGCGGCGCCTGCCAGCGTGATGGTCTCCACGACGCCAGCGCTTGCCGCCTCCTCCGCCGGGACGGACCCGAGCGGGACGGTGACAATGCCGTGGCCGTCGGCAAACGAGGAGGTGGTGATGAGCCGGCCGCCAAAGACGCCCTTCTCTGCCACGGGCCCGCCGTTCCAGGCCACGCCGCCCGCGTTGCTGATGACGCCCACGCCCAGCGCGGCCATCAGGAAGCCCGCAGTGTCGCGGCCGTCGGGCGAGTTGCCGATGAAGATGCTGGCATCTGGATCGGCGCCGATTGCCTGGACTGCGCCCTGTGCGGCGAGTTGGGCGATAGGCGAGGTGGCCGCTGCGGCCGCCTCCAGCGCCACGACGCGCGGCAGGTACGCGGCCAGTTCGGCCGCCACGGCCGCAACCGCGCCGGGCGTGCCGGTGACGAGGCCCGCGACATCACGGCCGGCAGCCGCGCCAAGTCCGCGGACAAGCGTTGCAACCTCAGCGGAGAGCTTTGTGAGGTGTCCGTCCGGCCCCGCCTCAGCGATGGCCCACAGCGTGCCGGGCATCAGATGGCCCTCCGCTCAATGAGGAAGTCCACGATCTGCTTGGCAGCTTCAGGCGCAGGGTCTCTGACCACTCGCGCCGCGCTGCGGGCATCGGGGATGCTGAATGTGCTGACGCGGCTGGCCGCCGCATCGGCGCCAACGGTGGCCGGGTCAATCCCCAGATCCGCAAGCGCCCAAGTGGTGATCGTCTTGGAGCGGGCGCCCATGATCCCGCGCAGCGTGGGGTAGCGCGGCTCGCCCAACGCCTGCATGCCGGTCACAAGCGCGGGCATCGGCGCCTCGAGGACGTCATACCCGGTGGAGCTGAACCGCTTGATGCGCACCTTGTCGCCGTCGGGCGTGATCGAGGTGGCGTAGGAGAGGTAGGGCAGGCCGCTCAGCGAGGCGAGGGCTGCAGCCACCACGCCGCTGGCGCCGTCGGAACTGTCCACGCCCGCCAGCACAAGGTCAAACTCAAGCTTTGCCAGCGCCGCCGCCAGCACGCGAGCCGTGGTCCGCGCGTCTGAGCCTGCCAGCGCGGGATCCGACACGAGGTACGCGTTGTCCGCGCCCATCGCGAGGCCCTTGCGCAGCGCGTCCGGCCCAAAGGCGCCAGCCATCGCCAGGAGCGTGACGGAGACCTCGGCACCGGCGTCGCGCAGCCGCAGCGCCGCCTCAAGGACGTATTCGTCGTTGCCGTTGATCACGGGCGGGATGGCCGCGCGGTCAAGCCGGAGGTCCGGCCCCAGCCGCTCCTGCCCGGTGGCGTCCGGGACGGGTTTGGCAAGGATGACGATCTTCACCTGGTTCAACCTCCGGTGGTATGCCGCTGTGCGACGACGAGCCGCGGGCGGGCCTTCACGCGCGAATGCGTGCGTTTGTCGGGTCGTAGGGTGCCTTGAGCGATGCCGTTGCGCTGAACCGTTCTGTGGCGATGTCCAGCTCGTACCGTCCGTCGGCCACCCACGCTGGAGTCACCGGGCCGTCCGTGCGGGTGATGTAGCCAAGACCGATGGCGCGGCCGATCGTGTGGCCAAACATGGCGGACGTGATCCGGCCGACCAGCACGCCGTCGCGGAAGATCGCCTCGTTGTGGTCCAGCAGCGGCGCCGGGTCGTCAAGGGTGAACACCGCGAGGCGGCGGCTGGCGCCGGTCTCGCGCTGGGCCAACAGCGCCTCGCGGCCGATGAAGCCGCCGGGCTTGTCCCAGGCCGCCGTGAAGGCCAGCCCCGACTCGATGAGCGTGTCCTCGTCGCTCATGTCGTGGCCCCAGTGTCGGTAGGCCTTCTCCATGCGCAGCGAGTTGAGCGCGTGGTAGCCCGCGTGCTTCAGACCGAACTTCTCACCCGCGGCCACGATGGTGTCGTAGATGTGGGTGGCGAACTCCATGGGGATGTAGAGCTCCCAGCCCAGCTCGCCCACATAGGTGGTGCGCGCTGCGCGGACATACGCCATGCCCAAGTCGATGTCGCGGACGGTGCCAAACGGGAACGCCTCGTTGGAGACGTCGGCATCGGTGAGCGAGGCCAGCAGATCGCGCGAACGCGGCCCCATGATCGCGATGACGGCCTCAGCCGAGGTGGTGTCCGTGATGACCACGTGGGCATCGGCCGGCGTGTGGCGCGCCAGCCAGTCCATATCGCGGATGAGCTGCGTGCCGGTGGTGACCACAAGGAACTTGTCGGCCGCCAGACGGCTGATCGTCAGGTCCGCCTCAACCCCGCCGCGCTCGTTACACCACTGGGTGTAGACGATGCGCCCGGGCGCCACGTCCACGTTGGCTGTGGACACGCGGTTGAGCACCGCTGCGGCGTCACGCCCCTGGACAAGGAACTTGCCAAAGGACGTCTGGTCAAAGATCGCGACGTTCGCGCGGACGGCCTTGTGCTCGTCTGCGCTGTAGGGGAACCAATTCTGGCGCCCAAAGCTGTACTCGTACGTTGGCTCCACTCCGGCCGGTGCGTACCAGTTGGCCCGCTCCCACCCATAGACCTCGCCAAAGCACGCGTTGCGGGCGACTAGGCGGTCATGCAGCGGGGAGCGGCGGATGCCGCGCGACGTGACAACCTGGCGGAACGGCCAGTGCATGTCGTACAGGAGGCCCAGCGTCTCCGTGGTGCGCTCGTGGAGGTAGCGCCGGTTGCGCTGGAACGGCATGAACCGGCGGACATCCACTTCCCAGAGGTCCATCGGCGCATGGCCGTCCACAACCCAGTCGGCCACGGCACGTCCGGCCCCGCCGCCGCCCGCAAAGCCCACCGAGTTGAACCCGGCCGCAACGAAGTAGCCAGGGTGACCGGGCGCCTCGCCCAGCACATAGCGGTCGTCCGGCGTGAAGCTCTCGGGACCGTTGAAGTGGAGTTGGTAGCCCACCTCGCCCAGCACCGGCACACGCTTGGCGGCCTTCTCCAGGAACGGCGTGATGTGGTCCCAGTCCTCGGGCAGCGTGATGAACTCCGCGTCCTCTGGGATGCCGTGTGTGGCCCAGGGCTTGGCGCCGGGCTCAAAGAAGCCCACCATCAGCTTGCCGGTGTCCACGCGGATGTACGCCGTGTCGTCCGGCGAGCGCAGGACAGGCAGCTCCGGGTCCAGCCCCGGGATGGGCTCCGTGATCAGGTAGTAGTGCTCGGCCGCATGGTTGGGGATGACCACGCCGTTCTGGCCCGCCAGATCGCGAGCCCACATGCCGGTGCAGTTGACGATGTACTCGCAGGCGATGTCGCCCTTGTCCGTGGAGACGCCCGTGACGTGGCCGTCGCGCTCGTGGATGGCCGTGACCTTGGTGTGCTCGAAGATCTTGGCGCCGCCCATGCGGGCCGCCTTCGCAAGCGCCTGGGTCACGTCGGTGGGGTTGGCCACGCCGTCACCGGGGATGTAGGCCGCGCCCACCACCTCGGACGGGTCAAGCGGCGGGAACAGCTGCTGCGCCCGCTCGCCGTTGATCAGCTCCACGTCCACGCCCATCAGGCGCGCCATGGCGGCGTTGCGCTTGACCTCGTCCCAGCGCCCGGGGGTGCCGGCCATCAGGATGGAGCCCGTTGCGCGGAAGCCCGTGCCCAGACCCGTCCGGCGCTCGAGCTCCGCAAACATCTCGATGGCGTACTTCGCCAGGACGCTCATGTTGTAGGTGGCGCGAACCTGGCCGATCAGCCCGGCTGCATGCCAGGTTGTGCCCGACGTCAGGCGCTTGCGCTCGATGAGGACGACGTCCTTCCAGCCCTGTTCCGTAAGGTGGAACAAAACGCTGGCGCCAACGATTCCGCCGCCGATGACGACCACCCGCGCCTGGGTAGGGAAGGTGCCGTCCTGGGCCGTGCCCGACACGGGCTGGGACGAATCGCTGGACATGTCGGCCGCCTCCTCCATGCCGATCCCGGTCCCTTCAGACCGCCGAAACGGCTAACCGTAGAACCATAACATCGCATTATCACGAAGGGAACCCCTAGTCCCCATGTGGACTGCCTGGTGGCACACGTCAGCCGGTTCGCGCCGGCATCGGGCTGTCCCTGGGAGAGGGTGGCTGCGCTCAGCGCGCGGGCGCGGGCGGCGGCGGCGTGGGCACGTCCGCGGGCACGCCAAGCGTGACCCGGGCGGTCTGGACCAGCAGCCGGCGCAGCATCTCCCCGTCAATCCCGGGGGCGGCCAGCGAGACGCCCACAGAGGCGCCGTCCACGAAGATGATGAACAGGTCCACGATGTCCGCCACGGGCATCACGAGGTGGAACACGCCCAACTCCACGCCCGCCTCGATGGCATCGCGGAACGGCGGACGCCACGCGTCGTAGTGGCGGTCAAGCTTGCCGCGGAGTTCCTCATCGCGGGCCATCGCGCAGAACTCGATCCAGATCCGGCTCCGCCACAGGAGTGGATCGGGGAGCGAGGCGTACAGCAGCGCCACCACGCGCGACCACGGGTCACCGCTTGTGGGCGCCGCGGTCTTCCAGGCTTCGAGCCTGCGCTCAGAAGACCACTCGAAGAGCTCCGCGATCAGGCGGTCACGTGTGTCGAAGTAGTGCTGGACGGTGCCAATCGACACGCCAGCGGCCTCTCCGACGTCACGCAAGCGGCTGCGCTCAACGCCATGGGTGACCAGTTGGCTCTCGGCGGCCCGCAGGATTCGCTCCCGCTGGGCGGCTCGCAGCGCCTCTTTTCGCGTTGCGATTGCGCTCACGTCCCTCCCTCGGATTGACACCGCAGTCCTCCACAGCACCCCTGCCAAATGGCTCTGCGCGGCGCCAACGGGACAAGTACTGTCTGCGCAGCGTAACACCTGCTTATTGCGTCTCTGCCGCGGCGCACGTGTGGACTCGCAGACTGTCAGCAGTCAACTGATCCACCGGTGGCCGCGGTCCCGCGGGTTCTGGGTACGGCACGCCGCACCCCTCATCGCGGAGCTACAACGGATGTAGGCTGAGACGGCGGCAGGGAGGACGCAGCGTACGGGTCAGGGGATGACTCGGCGCAGACATGGAGGAGGACACACATGACCGGTGGAATCCGGCGGAGCCTTACTCTGGCTGCCGCCCTCGCTCTCGCCGTCGGCGCCTGTTCAGGCTCCGCAACACCAGCCCCCACCGCTGCTGCGCCAACCGCCGGCGCATCGACCGGCGCCACTCCGGCCCCGGCAGTCGAGACCATCAACATCGGCATCTCAGGACCGTTCACGGGCCCCAATGCCCTGACCGGCACCGAGGTCAAGAACGGCGTCAGCATGGCGTTTGACGCCATCAACTGGACAGTCGGCAACTACAAGATCAACCCGGTCTACATCGACGACCAGTCGGACCCGGCCAAGGGTGCCGCTGCGTACGAGCAGGCGGTTGTCAGCCAGAAGATCATCGCGGGCGTCGCGGGCTGGCACAGCTCCGTCGCTGTGGCGCAGATGGAAGTCACGGCCAAGTACAAGGTCCCGCACTTCTTCGCGCTTGGCGCCGCCGCCACCGTGAACGACAAGTTCAACTCGGACAAGACCAAGTACGGCTACTGGACCAGCAAGGGCTGGCCGAACCCGGCCGTCCTCTCGGTTGCCTACGTGGGCGCGCTCAACGACGCCGTCACGGCCGGCACCTATACCCCGGCCAACAAGAACGTTGCGATCTTCGGCGAGGACACGGACTGGGGCCGCTCGTTCGCCGCAGGCATCAAGAAGCAGTTTGTCGACACCGGCTGGACCATCAGCGGCGAGGACTACTTCCCGCTTACACAGACAGACTTCTCCGCGATTGTCTCCAAGTGGAAGAGCCAGGGCGTCTCGGTCATCGCCGGTACCACCACGGTTCCCGCCTCGGTCTCCTCGCTCGTCAAGCAGATCGATGACTCCGGCGTCAAGGCCGTGGTTGTCGCTGACGGCCTCGGCTGGATGGGTGACTGGTACAAGCTCACGGGTGTCTCCTCGGACTACGTCCTGGACCAGATCCCCCAGTGGGCTACCGACGCCGCCAAGAAGTTCGCAACCGACTACAAGGCCAAGTACAACACCGAGCCGAGCCCGTCGGCTGCCGGTCTGTCGTTTGACTACGCGAACTACTTCATCAACATCCTGAAGGCCACCATTGCGGACCAGGGGTCCCTGACCAGCGCGACCATCTACAAGGAAGCGCAGGACAAGGTGTGGACCGGCCAGCTGGCCTACACCGGCGGGATCATCATGCAGTCCTACGACTACACCCCGACCTCCATCCCGGACATGAATGTTGGCAAGGGCCACTTCATCTTCCCGGTCATCCAGTACCACGCCGGTGCTGGGACCGTGATCTGGCCGGACTACCAGGCCGCCGGCAAGCTTCAGATCAAGCCCTAACTCGTAGCAGACGGGTGCCGGGGGGTCGGCGAAAGCCGGCCCCCTGTTCCCCTGGGAAAGGCATATGGCCCTTCTCGAGCTCTCCGGGGTTACCAAGCGGTTTGGCGGCCTGACGGCCGTCAACAACGTCTCGTTCAACGTCGAGGCGGGTGAGATCTTTGGCCTGATCGGTCCCAACGGGGCCGGCAAGTCAACGCTGCTCAACTGTCTGGCGGGTCTCACAAAGCCCAACGCGGGCACGATCCGCTTTGACGGGCACGACACGACTGGGATGTCGGCGGACAAGATGTGCCGCCTTGGCCTTGGCCGCACCTTCCAGATCCCGCGCCCGTTCCCGCGCATGACCGCGTTTGAGAACGTGGTTGTTTCGGCCGCCTTTGGCGACCCGCACCTCTCGCGCTCCGGGGTGTCGGACCGCGCACTCGAGATGATCGAGTACGTCGAGTTTCCCCGCCCTGTGGGCACGCTCGCCAACCACCTCAATGTCGTGCAGCTCAAGCGTCTCGACCTTGCGCGCGCACTGGCCAGCAAGCCAAAGCTCCTGTTGCTCGACGAGTTTGCCGCCGGGCTCACCCCGAGCGAACTCACCGACATCGCAAAGCTGCTGCGCCGCATCCGCGACGACGGCACCACGATCCTGATGGTTGAGCACGTGATGCGGCTGATCCTTGACCTCTGCGGCAACCTCTCGGTGCTGCAGTACGGCGAGCTGATCGCCCACGGCAACGCCACCACGGTCGCCCAAGACCCGAGGGTGCGCGAGGCGTACCTGGGTCACAACTACATCCTGTAACCGCCAACCGCCCCGATCCCGTCTCGGAGGGACGCGTGCTCAAGATCACCGGCCTCGAATCAGGCTACGAATTGCTCCAGGTCCTGTGGGGTGTCGATCTCCACGTGGACGAGGGCGAGTTTGTGGCGCTCCTCGGCCCAAACGGGGCCGGCAAGACGACGACGCTGCGCGCCATTGCCGGCTACGTGCCGGCGCTTCACGGCTCGGTCACATTCCGCGGTCAGCAGATCAGCGGCATGTCGCCCAACAAGGTGAGCGCGGCCGGTATCGGCTACGTCTCCGAGGCGCTGAACCTGTTCCCGTCGATGTCGATCTACGAGAACCTGCTGGTTGGCGCCTATACCGTCAAGGACAAGGCGAAGATCAAGGCCAACATCGACCTCGTCTATGAGCTCTTCCCGCGTCTCCACGAGCGGAGCGGCCAGTTGGCCGGAACGCTCTCGGGTGGCGAGCGGAAGATGCTGGCGATTGGTCGAGGGCTGATGCCGTCGCCGTCGCTGCTCCTGGTGGACGAGCCCTCGCTGGGCCTCGCGCCCATCCCCACGCTTGCCGCGTTTGACGCGCTCAAGCAGCTGAGCAAGCGCGGCGTGACCATCCTGCTGGTGGAGCAGAACGTCAACACGACCCTCCGCATCGTCGACCGCGCCTACGTTCTAGAGCAGGGCCGCATCGTGCTTGAGGGCACGGGCGAACAGCTCCTGGGCGACACCCACGTTCAAGAAGCGTATCTGGGGATCTGAGGCGAACGATGACGACCGCCACCAACCTGCGGACCGTCCCGCTAGCGCGCCGGTTCCTCACTTTCACGTGGGGCGTGGTCGCCCTCGTGGTTCTGGTCCTCGCCATCGCGCTCATCTTCCAGCCGTCCATCTTCGTGGACACGCTGGTCACGGGCGGCATGTGGGCGCTCATGGCCGGCGGCCTCGCCCTCGTCTTCGGCGTCATGAACATCCCAAACTTCGCCCACGGCGAGATGTTCATGATTGGCGGACTGGTGTCGTGGGTCATCTACCAGCCCATCCGGGACGCGTTCCTCAACGACCCCAAGAACATGTTCCTCCAGGTCGTCGGGCCGATACCCGGGATCCTGGTGGCGGCTGTCGTGGGCTTTCTTGTGGGCGTCTTGCTGGAGACCGTGTTGTTCCGGGCGCTCCGTAAGCGCAGTCGCGACCAGTGGGTCATGAACACCTTCCTGCTCACCGCCGGCGTGTCCGTAATGCTGGTCAACGGTGACCGGATGGTCTTTGGCAACGACTATCGGGGTGTGCCGCGCTACTGGGACGTCCACTCGCTTCAGATCCTGGGCGTGCCGGTGGCCGTGGACCGCATCGCGGTCTTCGTGATCGCGATGATCTCGATCGGGGTGTTCTCGTACTTCCTGCAGCGGACCCGAACGGGTCGCGCGATGCGAGCCGTGTCGCAGGATGAGACCGGCGCGCAGATGGCCGGGATCTCGCTCAACCGGATCTTCATGCTCACGATGGGTCTGTCGTGCGGCCTCGCGGCGCTGGCCGGTGCGGCACTGCTGTCCATCTTCCCCAACTCGCCGGACGTGGGGGTCCAGCCGCTGTACCTCGCGTGGTACGTGGTGATCCTCGCCGGTCTTGGCAACGTGCAGGGCGCCATCGCCGGTGCGTTCATCGTGTCGCTGCTGCAGACCCTCGCGGTCACCTACCTCGGTCTTGGCTGGGTGGACGTTGCGCCCACCGCAGTCATCATCCTCATCCTGCTGTTCAAGCCGTCCGGGCTGTTCGGCAGCGAAGTGAAAGGCGTCTGGGAGCAGTAGTGGCCACCGTGACCGCAATGCCCGCCCGATCCCGAAAGCAGGTCGTCGGGCGCTCGCGCCGGACGCTGGCAGCGGCTGTCGCGCTGATCCTGTTCGCGATCGTCTTGCCGTTCATCCCGCCGTTCACCGGCCAGGACTACCAGCGCTACCTCGTTGGGGCTGCCTACACGGCTGCCTTGGCCGTGGCGTTTGACTTCACGGCCGGCTACATCGACATCGTCAACTTTGGCTTTGCCGCGTTTGTGGGCATCGGCGCGTACACGTCGGCGCTGCTCGCGGTGGACCTTGGTCTGCCGCCCGGCCTTGGCCTGATTGCGGGCGCCGGAGCGGCTGGCCTCGTGGGTCTCGCCACGGGCATGCTCACGCTGCGGCTGCGGGGCATCTACGCCGCGGTCATGGCGTGGTTTGTGGGTCTCGCCCTGATGGGTCTTGTCCGCAACCTGACCGACATCACGCGCGGCTCGATGGGCCTCAACGTCCCGCGCCTGCTCGGCACCGACGACAACCTGCCCTACTACTACGTGATGCTCGCGCTGCTGCTGGTCACGATCGCGGTGCTGACGTACGTCATCCGCTCCAACGTCGGCTTGGCCTTCCGCGCGATCGGCCAGAACCTCCAGGCCGCGCGCGCATCGGGCATCAACCCCACGCGGTTCCTCGTGCTCAACTTCACCCTCTCCTGCGCCTTCGCAGGTCTGATGGGCGGGTTCTACGCGCACTACTACACCATCCTCACGCCCGATCTCATGTCCACCACCCGCACCATCGAGGTGCTGGCTGTGGCCTACATCGGCGGCCGAGGGAGCCTGTGGGGGCCCGCGATCATTGCCTTCCCGCTGTACATCGGGACGGAGCTGCTGCGCACGCAGCTGGCCAGCCTGCCGGGTCTGCACCTGGTGCTGTACGGCCTGCTGCTGATCGTCGTGATGGTCTACTGGCCCGGTGGCGTTGCGGGCGTTGTCCGCAAGACGGCACTGTGGTGGGAGCGGCGCAGCGAGAAGGCGGCAGACGCCACCACCTCATCCGCGAGCTAGCCAACGGCCGGCCGCCCGGCGCGGCCCGCGATCCGAACCTCCGCAATCCGGCGCACCCCGGTGCTTCCGGATGCCCGACGGCAACCTGAAAGGAGACCGCATGCGCAACGTGGGCTTCATCGGCCTTGGCAACATGGGCCGCGCGGCCGCGCGCAACCTCCAGCGGGCCGGGTTTGACCTGGTGGTTCACGACATTCGTCGCGAGGCGGGCACCCCGCTCGAGGAGCACGGCGCGGTGTGGGCAGACAGCCCGGCGGATGTGGTCGCCAAGACCGAGGTGATCTTCACCATGGTCTTTGGCCCCACGCAGATTGCCGAGGTGATCCGCGGCGAGAGCGGCCTGATCGCCGGCGGCATGGCCGGCAAGGTCTGGGTTGATATGACCACAAGCGAGCCCTTCCTCATGCGCGAACTCGGCGCCGAGGTGGTGGCTGCGGGCGGCGACGTGGTTGATGCACCCGTCACCGGATCTGTGGACTCCGCGATCCGCGGCGACATGATCCTGTTCGTGGGCGGCACCGATGCGGCCGTATCGCGCGTGCAGCCCATGCTGGACGCCGTCGGGGTCACGCGGCGTGTCGGGGGGCACGGCAACGGCTACGTGGCCAAGCTGGTCAACAACCAGCTGTGGTTTGTCCACGCCGCGGCCATTGGTGAGGCGATGGTGACAGCCAAGCTGGCGGGCCTCGAGCCCGACGTTTGGTGGGCCGCCATGAAGGGTGGCGCGGCGGACTCGTTTGTCATGCAGCATGACGTTCCGTCCATCTTTGCCGGGCACTACGACCCGTCATTCCGCCTTGCGCTCTGCCTCAAGGACCTGGGGCTCATCAACGGGCTGATGGATGCTGTCGGCTCGCGCTCTGAGATGACCGATGCCACCTATGCGCGCTTCCGCGAGGCGGGCGAGCGCTACGGCGAGAACGCGGGCGAGATGACCGTGTGCAAGCTCATCGAGGACGACGCGGGCGTCGAACTGCGCGTCGAGGGCGACTGGGCGAAGCCCTGGGAAGTCAAGCACCCGTCCGAGCGCTGAGCCTCGGGTCTAGGCGCCCGCCCTCAGGCGCCGAACCGAGCCGGGCTGAACGGCCGCAGCAGCTCCGGCGTGCCGCCGTCAAGGATCATGTCAGCCAGCTCCTGCCCGGTCCGCGGCGCCAGCGTCAGCCCCAGCATCGCGTGGCCGCTTGCCACGTAGACGTCCTGGCGCGGCGCGAGTCGCCCAATCACGGCGTTCCCGTCGGGCGTCATCGGCCGGAGACCCGCGGAGGGCGGCAGCGACGGCGCCTCTGGGTCCCACGTGCGCAGGTAGCGGCTTGGCGCCTGCCGGATCGCCCGCACGCGGCTGGGCGACACCCGCTCCTCAAGCCCGCCAAACCCCATCATCCCGGTCACGCGTGTGGTCCCGTCAAACGGGGTCATGACGCAGTGGGCCTCGGCCAGCATCAGCATCACGTCACCCGCGAATTGCCCGGGCACGTAGTCCACGCTGAAGCCCTTCCCGGGACGGATGGGCAGCCGCGAGCCAAACAGGCGCGCAACCTGCCCGCTCCACGCGCCCGCGGCGATGACAACAGCGTCAGCGCCAATCTCTCCGAAGGCGCCGCTCACCTGCGGTCTGCCGTCGGCGCCGCGGCCCCCGCCGGTGACCGCGCCATCCACAAACGCGACGCCCAAGGACCGGAGCCGCGTCACCAGCCCTGCCACCACCGAGGCGGGTCGCACACGGCGCTCGTGCGGGAAGTAGACCGCGCCCACCACGGCGTCGCTGAGCTGCGGCATCAGCGCCCGCGCCTCGTCGCCGGTGAGCACACGCGGGTCAAACCCGGCCTGCCTGGAGCGGTCCAGACCGGCCACGGCCGCGTCAAATTCCTCGCGGTCCAGGAAGGCCTCAAGGTCCCCGCCCGTGTGCATCTCGAACGCCATGCCGTCGGCGGCCCATGCGTCAAGCGCCTCCATCGTGCCCTGCCCCAGCGCAGCCGTGGCCGCCCAGGAGCGGGCGTAGGTCTCCGCGTTGCAGGCCCGGAGCATGCCCCACATGAAGCGCAGGAACGACGGCGCAAGCGACGGTCGCACGAACACCGGACCGTCCGGCCGAAGCATGGACCGCATGGTCTTCCACACGATGCCCGGCGCTGGCACGGGTCCTGCAAGGGAGGGGACCACCCAGCCGGCGTTGTTGGAGGAGGCGCCGCTGCCCGGGGCTCGGTCGCCCACCACAACCACCTCCGCCCCGCGCTTCACAAGCGCATACGCGGTGGCGAGCCCCACGATCCCCGCGCCGACAACAACAACCTTCACGTATTGCTCCCGGCGCAGTACGCCGCCAAGGGTTCGCTCAGCCGAGCGGCAGCCGACGGTAGTGGCCGTCGCTCCAGGGATCGAGGAAGTGGTTCATCGGGCCGTTGTCCACGTAGTGCTTGTGCCAGTGGGCCATCGCCGACCGGTCCAGTTCCACGCCAAGCCCGGGCCCCTCGGGGACACGCACGATGTTGTTCGTCTGGCGGAACGGCCCGTCAACGATCACATCGCCAACCTGCCAGCGGAAGAGCGACTGGCTGGGTTCTGTGATGTGCGGCATGGCGGCCGACATGTGGAGGTAGGCAGCCGTGCAGATGCCCGCATCGCCGCTGTAGCACCAGTATCCAATGCCCATCGCCTCGCACGCGCCGATAAACCGCATCGCCCGCGAGATCCCGCCAAGCACCGCGAAGTTGACCACGATGGTGTCCGGCACGCCAAGGGCAACCGCCCGGCGAATGTCCGGGATGTGGCTTGAGAACGGGATGGACGAGTGACGGCGGAGCTGCGCCATCTCCTCAAACGTCCCCACCGGATCCTCGTAGTTGCGGATGTTGTAGGGCTCAATCTCGCGCAGGATCCGCGCCGCCGTGGGCACAGACCACGCCATGTTTGAGTCCAGGCGGAGCATCGCCTTTGGGCCCAGCGCCTCGCGGAGCTGGCGGACCGTCTCAATCTCAAGCTCGGGGTCGCCCACGGTGAGCTTGCCCTCAAAGAGCGTGGAGCCGTGCTCCTCGCGCATCTGCAGGCAGTAGTCCACCACGGACTCGGGCGTCTGGCGCGTCTCGCGACCGTCAGCGCTTGAGCGGTAGGCGAAGTACTCCGTGAACGGGATGTCCTTGCGGACCGCGCCGCCGAGCAGTTGGTACAGCGGCTGGCCCCACGCCTTGCCGCGGATGTCCCAGAGCGCAATCTCTATGGCGCCGAAGGCGCGAACGACGGCGTTGCCGTCGGTGTTCTGGACGATCTGCCACGGCGGCACGCAGCGACCCTCAAGGTCGGCGATGTCGATTGGGTCGCGGCCGATGATCCTGTCCGCCATGCTGCGCAGCGCGGGCAGCAGGTCGTCGGACGGGGCCTCACCCAGACCAACCAGACCCTGGTCCGTCTCCACTTCGATGACCACCTTCGTGGTGCCGGGATACAGGCCCGCGCTCCAGAAGTAGGGGATGTCCATCGGGATGTTGACCGGTGTCAGCCGAACGTTCGTGATCTTCACGGTCCACTCCCACGTGGCGGGGCTTCCAGGTTGCGCACAGTATCGGGCGCTAACGGCCGGTGCCGACGACCGCTTGCGCGAATCGCCGACACCGCTTGGTCCGTCAGCCCACCAGGTTCAGCCGCGCATGCGCCCGCCGTCGGGATCAAAGGTTGCTGCCGCCCCAACCGCCGAAACGGTGACCGGGTAGAGCTCACCGATGTACTCCACCGCCAGCGTGTTGCCGGCGACGGCCTCCTCGATGGGCAGGTAGGCCATGAGCAGGTGCTTCCCCACCGAGACGCCCGTGGCTGCAGTGGTCACGAACGAGCGCCGACCCTTGCGATCCATGAGAACCGTGCCGTCGGGCTTGCAGATGGGCTCGCGGCCAAGCATGTAGCGCTTGACGCCCGAGGCGGACGTGGTGTCCTCCACGGCAAGCGTGCAGAGCAGGCTGGCCGGACCCTCCGCGCGCTGCGCCAAGTACGCGGCCTTGCCGATGAAGTCCGCCTCCTTGACCTTCGGGCGCGCCATCCCGGCCTCAACCAGGTTGCGGTCCAGCTCAAGCTCGTTGCCCATGAGCCGGTATGACTTCTCCACGCGGAGGCTGCCGCCGTAGGCGGTGAGGCCCACAGGGACGATGTCAAACGGCTTGCC